>JAIPJW010000059.1 GCA_021734075.1 Cephaloticoccus sp. | reverse complement strand
ACGAAGCCAAACAGGGGGTCATTACCGATGCGCAACTCATCGGTGGCCTCGCCGCCGTCCTCGAACAGGACGCCTTCAACCACAAGGATCTGCAGTCCGTGGATGGTCGCCGGGCCAATGGCATGTCGGTGATGATGATGGGAGCCAGCACCGGTTGTAATACCGTCTACGGTTCCACCCCACCCGCGAATCCGCATCCCTACCCTTGGATGAATTCGCTCTTTCAGGATGGCGCCACCATCTCCTGGCTCATGGCTGAATCCGTCATCGTCGATCATGCCCGACGCTCGGTTTCACCGGAACGCATGGCCGATGCCCTGCTCGACCGCACGGAAAATGTTTCGAGCGAGGCCGAGTATTTCACCCTCACCCGCCTGGATGACGCGCTCATGACCGATCAGGAAATCCGTGAACTGCCCAAGGTTTGGGTGGTGGGCGGGGATGGCGCTCTCGGGGACATCGGATTCCAAAACGTTTCCAAGGTAGTCCTGCAAAACCGGCCCAACGTTAAGATCCTCATGCTGGACACGCAGGTCTATTCCAACACCGGGGGCCAAAACTCCGACTCCTCGACCATGCTCGGTGGTTACGACATGAACCAGTTCGGCGCCGCCTCCCAAGGTAAGCTGATCGAGAAGAAGAACGTTTCGGAAGCCTTCACCAGTGGACACGGTTCTCCCTTCGTGGCCCAGGTATCCATGGCCAATGCCGCCAAGCTCTACAAATCAATGCTCGATGGTCTGGAGTATCGCGGCACTGCGTTTTTCCAGGCCTACACCACCTGCCAGCCGGAGCACGGGGTGGCCGACAACATGAGCGCGGATCAGGCCAAGATGGTCCGGGATGCCCGGGGCATGCCGGAGTTTGTCTTCAATCCGCGCAAAGGTGAAACCTCCCAGGAAGCCTTTGACCTCAAGGGCAACCCCAGCATCGACCGGGACTGGTGGCGCACCAAGTATTCCACCACGGGTGAGGAATACAGCTTCGGCGTCGGCCACTGGGCCATCACCGAGGCCCGTTTCCGCAAGCACGTGAAGGCGATCAAGGAGGCGGATGCCGCCAAACTCGTGGAGATGGAGGACCAACTGCTGTTCATCACGCAGGACGACGTCATTCATCGCCAGGTGTTCAATCCGCAGCACCGCAGCTACGTGGAAAATTTTGGTTGCTACATCAAGGCAGAGGAACACGGAAAGATGCATTATTATGCCGTGTCCCGCCAGATGGTCCTCTTTGCAGTCGAACGCCGCAAGGCCTGGCGCATGCTGCAAAGCAAGGCGGGGGTGACCAACAAGGATTATCTCGCCCAAAAAAGCTTCCTCACGAAGATCGACCAGGGCCAACTGCCGTTGGCTGAGGCCAAGAGCCGGGTGAAGGAATGCATGGCTGCCGAGTTGGCCGCAGTGAAATAAGGCTGACCTACGATCAACTAAGAGTCCGGACATCACCGCATAGGCGGAGTTGTTCGGACTACTGCTTTTATCCCATCAGGCTCCAGCAGTAGCCCATTGTCCCACTGATCAACACCACCGGGACAAGATCCCACTTGGCCCAATGCAAGGCAATGAAGCCCCCCGCACTGAGAACCATGGCAAACCAGTCCACCGAGTTCGCGGTCGGCATGAATACATGGAGTCCAAACCAGACTGACAAGTTCAGGATTACCCCGACGACCGACGCTGTCACTGCCGCCAGAGCGGCACTCAGGCGCACATCATTCCGGGCACGCTCCACATAGGGAGCACCCATGAGAATGAACAGATAAGTGGGCACAAAGGTAACCCAAGTCGTGATCAATGCCCCCAGCGTGGCGGCAAGCAACGGGGCCATCCCCCCCGCCTGTTGCCAACCGGCCAAAAACCCGACGAATTGCAGCACCATGATCAATGGACCCGGGGTGGTTTCCGCGAGGCCCAATCCGTCGAGCATCTGCGGGGCGCCCAACCAGTGATAATGCTCGACTGCCTGCTGGGCGACATAGGGCAAGACCGCGTAGGCACCCCCAAAGGTGACCACGGCGGCTTTGCTGAAAAACCAACCTAGTTGGGTCAGGGTGTGGTTCCAGCCCACGGCAAACCCTGCGACCAGCACGGGTGCAAACCATACCATTCCGCCAACAAGACCCAAGCGCAGTGTGTGGCGCCAATCGATGTTGGACTGGGTTACCGGCGAATCCATCGCCCCGGATTTGATCACGCCAAATTGTCCGGGCACCAGTCGTCCGCCCACCAAACCCAAGGTCAGGGCCCCGATGACGATCAACGGGAAAGGCAGATGCAAAAAATAAAGGCCGACGAATGCAGCGGTTGCCAACGCCCAGGCTACCGGAGTTTTCAAGGCCCGTTGCGCCACGCGCAGCAATGCCGATATCACGATGGCCAGCACCGCCGCCTTGAGTCCGTGGAACACCGCAACCACCGCTGGAACTTCGCCAAAGCTCACATAAATCCAGCCCAACCCCCACAACAATCCAACACTGGGCAGGATGAACAATATACCCGCCGCCAGGGCGCCACGCATGCCGTGCAACATCCAGCCACAATACGCCGCCAACTGGGTCGCTTCCGGACCGGGCAGCAACATGCAAAAGTTCAGCGCATGCAAAAACCGCGACTCCTCAACCCATCTTTTCCGCTCCACCAACTCATTATGCATGATGGCGATCTGTCCGGCGGGTCCGCCAAAACTGATAAACCCCAGCTTCACCCAAAAGCGCAGCGCCTCCCGAAACGTGGGCTGCGGCATGATCTTCACGTCGTGCTCGTCCATGCCCACCACGTCACAAATCTTCAACGCACCAAACGAAAGGCCGCGATCAAAAGCAGGCCGGCTCCGGCCAAAGTGCAGAGCATGGGCATCAGTTGCGCCCAGCGAATTCGGCGTCCCACACTGGCGCTGTCGAGTCTGCCATCCTTGAGTTTGTCCTCCAGGCGGGAGATTTGATGCGAAAGGTTCCACTGCAGCCAGACCGCGGTCAGGCTGATCACGAATCCTGCTAAACCTATGATATGGGGCATGCTAAGTGACACGGGAATATCGCTGGTGCAGTAACGGAAATTACTCGACTCCAAAACGCGAGCTATATTGCAAGTTCGCGCTGCGCCTAGCCCAATCTATAGGTCCATTCAGGCTTTGCCTCCCCCATTATTCACCCTATCCCTGTAAAGCATGCACCGCCAGGAGGAACATTCTGAAATTTTGCACATCGAGCGCCCGCACGCCAATTTGTGGACCTATTATATATTGGCCTGCCTGGCTTTTCCACCCGCCTTTCCCTTCCTCATATTGCCGGCATGGTTTCGATACCATACCATGCGATACCGCTTCAACGATGAAGGCATTTCGATGAGTTGGGGTATATTGTTTCGCCGGGAAATCATCATTAACTACGCCCGGATTCAGGATATCCACCTGCGATCCAATTTTGTGGAACGCTGGCTCGGGCTATCGCGGATTTTGGTGCAAACCGCCAGCGGCAATGCGGGCGCAGAGATGTCGCTGGAAGGATTGCGCGAATTCGAAGCGGTGCGGGATTTCCTCTATTCCAAGATGCGTGGGGTCCGGGACCAGCCCACTCCCGGCCAACCGGGCAACCCCGCCGGGGGCTCCGCCGAACTGGCGGCCACTTTGCGCGAGGTGGCGGCCGAAATCCGCGCTCTGCGGGAGACCTTGGCCAACCCATCAAATCCTTCCAACCATGTTTGATTGGCTGCGTGGCACTATCCTGCGCGTGGCACGGGTTCCTGCGCAACCTGTTCCTCCATCCGGCGCTCCGGGCTCGGCCCGGATTTTCCGGGCGGGTCGCAACTTTTATAAATTGCGCCTGGTCCGATGGGGCTTCACTCAAATCGGCGCAGTGGTTGGCATCCTCTTTTCGCTTTGGTTTATTGATCAACTGATTGGTGAAATTGGGGATCATCGCGCCACCCCCGCACCCATCCAGATCACGACCCCAAGCGATGTCTCAGGGGCTCAACCGCCAGAAACACCCGCGCTGAACTCCGCGGAAAACCGTCCGCCGCAGCACAAGGGCAAACGCAACGGCCGCGAGGATCTTGCCCGCAAACTCGCGGCATGGCCTGACTGGACCACGACAATGATCCTGTGGGTCGAATACGGCGCCATTGTCCTGTTTATCCTGCAGCTGCCCGTCACCTTGGTTGCGGCGCGACTCGAGTATGAACAGCACTGGTATATCGTGACGGATCGCAGCCTGCGCATCCGCACCGGTCTGTTCAGCCTTCAGGAAGCAACCATGAGTTTTGCCAACCTGCAACAGGTCGAGGTCAAACAAGGTCCGTTGCAGCGTTTGCTGGGTATTGCCGACGTGCGCGTGCAATCCGCCGGGGGTGGGAGCACTGGCGGGAATGGCCACCACAAGGGAGGGGCTGATCACTCAATGCACAGTGGAGTATTCCATGGTGTGGACAATCCCGATGAAATCCGGGACTTGATCCTGACGCGGCTGCGCCTCTTTCGTGCGGCCGGATTGGGCGATCCCGATGATGGAGACCAGCGGGAGGTCGAGACTCCGCCGAACGATGCCCCCTTGGCCGCAGCACGGGAGTTGCTCGAGGAAATCCGTTTGTTGGCGAAAAACCTCAAGCCCTGAGCGATTCCCATGTGAAACGGAATTGCACACCCGCCCGGCCGGGTGCCTCAGGGTATCCGCAACTCCATGCCGATTTGCAGTGAATTCTCGTTCGGCATCAGATCGCGATTCGCCTCATAGATATCACGCCATTTGGCCCGGTTGTTGTAGTAACGTTGGGCCAGACTGAAAAGGGTGTCGCCCTTGGCGACGACATGCCGGCGTCCTGCCACGGGCGGTGGGGTTTGCACCGGTTGGGCCGGTTCCCGCTCCGGTGGGGTCGAAACGATTTCCGGCACGACTTCGGGAGCCATGGAGATGGGGGAAACATCCTGAGCCGCGCGCAATGGACCAACCGGGTTGGTCGAGGGCTCCGTCGGCACCCGCATGCGGTTGACCGAGGGTTGAATCGCGTTCCCCCGGATTATCGCCAACTCCGCCTTGAGTTGCTCGTTTTCCCGCTGGAGCTGGCCCAGTTGCTCGATCATGTCCAGTCGCTCCGATTGGTTCTCCATCGGATTGGCCGGCAGCGTGCGTGCAAATTCCCGTTTGGCGCTTTCGACCAGTCCGCGCACCTGGGACGCCTGAGGCGAATTGGGCTGACGCTCCAAATATTTGCGAAAATGATAAATCGCCGCGATGGGATCCTTGATCTGCTGCAAACAGATAATACCGGCCTCGAGATGCGATTCGGGCGCGGCATCACCTCTTTTCTCAATCACCCGCAAATAGGACGCGAGGGCCTCCTGACTGCGACCCTGCTTGACCAGGCGTTGCCCCAACCGGTAATCCGCCTCGTCAATTTCCGCCCCGAATGATTGTCCGGTCTGGCGTTCACAGCCCGAAACCAGCATCATAATGACAAAAGTCATCAGAACTGACAGGCGGTAAATTTTCAAACGGATGGTCATCGAGGAGGGAAAGGGATTGAACGCGAGAATTTAAGCCGTAAATTCCGCAACCTGATTACGCGATACAAACTCTAAATGCCACTCTCTCCGAAATCCATCCTAAGTCGCGCCCGGTCTTGCATTCGGATCGAAGGAGAGGCACTGGCGGAAACCGCCCGGAAACTGGGCCCCGAGTTTGTCCAGACGGTCAATGCCATCGAAGTCCTGCTTGCAGCCGGCGGGAAACTGATCTTCAGCGGGGTCGGTAAATCGGCCCATATCGCCCAAAAACTCGCCGGCACCTTCAACAGTATCGGGGTTACCTCCTCTTTTCTGGATGCCACCCAGGCACTCCACGGCGACCTTGGTCTCTGCAACGAGGGCGACCTGGCCATACTCCTGAGCAATAGTGGACAGACCGAGGAAGTGCTCAAGCTTGTTCCCGTGTTGAAACGGGCGGGAGTGAAACTCGTGGCCTTCACCCGGCACGCCAATTCTGACCTGGCCTTGAATTCTGATTACCACCTGTTTTATCGGGTGCCCCGCGAGGCTTGTCCGCTCGCCCTTGCCCCCACCGCCAGCACGACGGCCGCATTGGCCCTCGGTGATGCCCTCGCCATGGTGTTGTTGCAGGCCCGTGGTTTTACCCGCGACGATTTTGCCCGCAATCACCCCGGGGGCAATATCGGGGCCCTTCTCGTTCGGGTGAGGGATTTTATGCGCACCGGGGCACAAGCACCCGTGCTCCCGGATACCGGCAGCACCCAGGACGCCATTCTGGCCATGACCAAGGCGAAGTGTGGTTGCATCGCTCTGATCAATGTCCGCTCGGGTAAACTTACGGGTATTCTCACCGATGGCGATTTCCGTCGCAGTGCCCTGACCGGTCCTGATTTCCTGCAAAGGCCCGTCAATCAATTCATGACCCGCACCCCGAAGACCATTCGCGAAGAGGCTTTGGGGGTTGAGGCGCTGAGTCTGTTCGCCAAGCACAAGATTGACGATCTGGTCGTCGTAAATTCACGGGGCAAGCCGGTTGGCATCGTTGATGGCCAGGATCTGCCCAAGCTTAAAATTTTATGATAAAACCCACCCGCATCGGAATTATCGGCATGGGGGGATTTGCGGGTTGGCACCACGCCACTGTGGCCAGATTGGAGGAGTCAAACCTGGCCAAACTCATCTGCACTTGCGATCCCAACGCCGCGGCGTTTGCCACGGAACAGCAAAATTGGCGGTTGGCTGCACGCGGGGTCAGCATCTTTCCACACTACCGGCAGATGCTGGATGCCTGTGGTCGGGAACTTGATCTGCTGGTCGTGCCCACGCCGATAAACTTGCACAGCGAGATGCACCGGGCCGGGGTCGAGAGCGGCATTCCCGTTTATCTGGAAAAACCGCCCACGTTGGATTACCGCGAACTGGAGGAAATGATCACCCTCGACCAACAGGCCCGCAAAGCCACGCTCGTCGCCTTCAATTTCATAGTCGAACAACCCCGCCTGGCATTGAAACAGCGTCTGTTGAACGGCGAATTTGGTGCGGTCACCGGCGCCAGCCTGATGGCCCATTGGCCGCGCCCCGCGGATTATTTTCGCCGGGTGGGCTGGGCGGGACGCCTGATGATGGATGACCGGGTGGTGCTCGACTCCTGTTTCGGCAACGCCAATGCCCACTTTGTCCACAACATGCTCTTTTGGCTGGGAGAATCCGAGCTTTCCAGTTGGGCCCAGATTGCCACGGTGCGCGCGGAACTCTACCGGTCGCATGCCATTGAGGGAGCAGACACCTTTTTCGTTCAGGCCAGGACCACCACAGGGCACACCATGCGGTTTGCCGTCACCCATGCCTGTGCCGGCCAAAGCACACACTGCGAAACCGTCAGCTGCGAACGGGCCGAGATCAATTATATCGTCGGCAGCCACGCGGAAATCCGCTGGAAGGACGGGCGCATCGAACGAATTGATGTCGGCCATTTCGACGGCCTCACCGAGAATCACCTGGCCTACCATCGCTATCTGCGCGGAGAAAGCAGCCGCCCGGCGACCAGTCTGGTCGATTCCCGGCCCTTCGTGATTCTCAACGACCTGGCGCATGTATCCAGCGGCCACATTGCGCCCATCCCGGCGGAGCGCATTACGCATATCCGGGATGAAAAGGAACAAAAGGACTACATCAACATCGCCGGGATGACGGGCATCATCGAACGCTTTCTCCAACAGGGCGAATGGCCCGGCTCCAATGGATGGAACCGCGAGACGGGCACCACGGTCAAACCGGATGATCTTGCCCGTTTCCATGTCACGGTGCGCGCCATGCTGACCGCAGTGTCGCGTTGATCTTTGCCCCAAATGGGACACGGTGGGTTCATGCCCTTGCCGCCATTTCAATATCAAGATCCCTTCCCGCTCGGAACGGATGATACCGAATACCAATTGCTTTCCTCGGAAGGGGTCAGTGTTGCCGAATTTGAGGGTCGCGACATTCTGAAGGTGGCTCCCGAAGCTCTGGCCTTCCTCGCCCAGCACGCCTTTCACGACTGCTCTTTTTTGCTGCGTCCCAAACATCTGCAGCAGGTCGCCGATATCCTGGATGATCCCGAGGCCAGCACGAATGACCGTTATGTCGCACTTACCCTGCTAAAGAATGCGGAGATCGCCGCCCAGGGGATTCTGCCCTTCTGCCAGGACACCGGCACCGCGATCATCATGGGCAAAAAAGGTCAACGGGTCTGGACCGGAGCCAATGATGCCGAGTGGTTGAGTCGGGGCGTATACGAATGCTACACCAAGGAAAACCTGCGCTACTCGCAGACGGCTCCCCTTGACATGTTCAAGGAGAGCAACACCGGCACGAATTTGCCGGCGCAAATTGATCTCTATGCCACCGAGGGGGATGAATATAGATTCCTGTTCGTGGCCAAGGGCGGGGGCTCGGCGAACAAGACGTTTCTATTTCAGGAAACCAAAGCCGTGCTCAACCCCAAGAGTCTGGAAAAATTCATTGTCGATAAGATGGGCCATCTCGGCACCGCCGCCTGTCCCCCCTACCATCTTACTTTCGTGATCGGCGGCACCAGCGCGGAGACTTGCCTGAAGACGGTGAAACTCGCCTCCACCAAATATCTCGATGCCCTGCCGACGACGGGCAACGAACATGGTCGGGCTTTTCGCGATCTTGAGCTGGAGCAAAAGGTGCTGCGACTGGCCCAGCAAACCGGCATCGGGGCCCAATTCGGCGGAAAGTATTTTGCGCTCGATGTGCGGATCGTGCGACTGCCCCGCCACGGGGCCTCATGCCCGGTTGGCCTGGGGGTTTCCTGCAGTGCGGATCGCAACATCAAGGCGAAGATCACCAAGGCCGGAATCTTCCTGGAAAAACTTGAAACCAATCCGGGCCGTTTCGTGCCGGCAGCGGAACGCACGCTCAAGACCGATCAAGCGGTCAAGATCGACCTCAACCAACCCATGACTGCGATCCTCGCGGAATTGACCAAACATCCCGTGACCACCCGGGTGCTCCTGAGCGGGTCCATGGTGGTGGCCCGGGATATTGCGCACGCAAAGCTCAGGGAGCGCATCGAGGAGGGCCAGGGCCTGCCACAATATCTCAAGGATCATCCGGTTTACTACGCCGGTCCCGCCAAAACGCCCAAGGGCTATGCTTCGGGCAGCTTTGGACCCACCACGGCTGGTCGGATGGACAGTTATGTGGACCAGTTTCAATCCCTCGGCGGCTCGATGATCATGCTCGCCAAGGGCAACCGCAGCCCGCAAGTCACCCAGGCCTGCAAACGTCACGGCGGATTCTATCTCGGCAGCATCGGTGGACCCGCCGCCATCCTCGCCAAGGAAAACATCAAGAAGGTCGAGCAATTGGAATATCCCGAACTGGGCATGGAAGCCATTTGGAAAATTGAAGTGCAGGACTTTCCCGCGTTCATCCTCGTGGATGACAAGGGCAATGACTTCTTTGCCGATGGATGTGGTGCCTGCCTGCCCAAGGGCAAAGCCTGACCAAGTCTTATTCGCCCACCACCGTGACCACCAACCTGCGGCGATGGGCGGACCGGCGGTGTTCCCACAAGTAAACCCCCTGCCAAGTGCCGAGCAACAGGCGTCCGGCGGCAAAGGGAATGGATTCACTGGTGCGGGTCAGGGCCATCTTGATGTGGCTGGGCATGTCATCCGAACCTTCCGCGGTGTGGGTGAACTCTGGATCATTCTCCGGCACCAGTCGCTGCAGCCACGCCACCAGATCCCGTCGGGCAGAGGGATCGGCATTCTCCATGATTACCAAACTGCAACTGGTGTGCTGACAGAATACGGTAAGGACACCTGTAACCTGGCCGCTCGAGAGTAAAATGTCGTCCAACTCCCGGGTGATCTCGTGCAAATCCGCACCCCGGGATTGCACCATCAGGTTATGTTGAAACACCGCCATTGGGCCAGCAGAGTCAAAACCCGCTAACCCGACAAGCCTTCACGCGCGGGGCCCGTCATGCTGGCGGGATCCAAAGCCCGATCAAGCGCATCCGCCGTCATGAGCCCGTGTTCCAGCACGACCTCGCGCAGGCTGCGACCGCTGGCCAGGGCCTCTTTGGCCACACGCGCTGCCTGATCATAACCAATGTGCGGATTCAGCGCCGTGACCAGCATGAGTGATCGCTCCATCAGTTGTCGGCAATGTGCCTCGTCTGCCACCAGCCCCACGACACACCTATCCGCAAATACCCTGGCTCCATTGGCCAGGCAATGCACGGCATCATGCAAACAGTGCGCCATCAGTGGCAGGGTGACATTGAGCTCAAAGTGGCCATCACGTCCGCACATCACCACCGTATGCGTCAAACCCTGCACATAAAGGCCGACCTGCACCAGCATCTCGCTCATCACCGGATTAACCTTGCCCGGCATGATGGATGAACCCGGCTGGGTCGCCGGCAGTTTCAATTCCGCCAATCCCGCCCGGGGCCCTGAACCCAACCAACGAATGTCATTGGCAATCTTGGTCAGGCTACCTGCCACGGTCGCAAGTATGCCGGCAACTTCCACACAATCATCGCGTGCTCCCTGGGCCTCGAAGTGATTGACGGCCTCGCGAAACGAAATCCCCGTTTCCTCGCTCAACAAGGCACAAACCCGCGCGCCAAATTGAGGATGCCCGTTAATGCCGGTGCCCACTGCGGTGCCACCCACGGCCAGCTCGCTCAGCAGCTCGATGGCCCGCCCCACCCGCGCCACCGCTTTTTCCGCTTGGGCGGCATAACCGGAAAATTCCTGCCCCATGGTCAGCGGCGTGGCATCCATCAAGTGGGTGCGCCCGATTTTATGGATTTTGCCAAACTCGTTCTGTTTTCGCGCCAGGGCTTCCCGCAGCCGGTTCAAGGCCGGTTGCAGATTATCCCGTAGCACGAGGGCCAGACTCACGTGCAATACCGTGGGGATTATGTCATTGGAAGACTGGCCGCAGTTCACGTCATCATTGGGATGCACCGCCTTGATGTTGCCGGATAATTGTGCGGCCCGCCGGGCAATAACCTCGTTGGCATTCATATTGGTCGAAGTGCCCGAGCCCGTTTGAAACACATCGACCGGAAAATTTCCGGATAATTTACCGTCGTAGATTTCCCGGGCAGCCCGCTGGATCAATGCGCCCTTTTCCAGCGAAATCCGACCGAGTTCGGCATTGGTCTGGGCAGCCATGACCTTCACCAGCCCCAAGCTGCGAATGAACGGTTCAGGCAGAGAACGGCCGCTGATGGGGAAATTTTCCACCGCCCTTTGGGTCGAAGCACCCCATAAAGCCGCGTCCGGAACCATCATCTCACCCAGGGAATCTTTTTCGGTGCGCATGGTGATAGTGGTAACCTTTGAATCCCGAAAAAGCAAAAATCCCCGCGGTATCGGCGGGGACTTGCAAAAGGAAAAATGTCCTAAAAATCAGAACTTTATGGCCACGCGATCGGCCTTTACGCCGAAGCGACTGATGCTGTCGTAAAGACGTTCCTCAGTCAGGGTGCGATCCAAGCGGTTGGTCAATACCCGTTCACCAGCGTCATTGGCGGCATAACTCACTGCCGGCAACGCACTAGCCAGAAGACGATTCGACCGCCGACTTTCGCTGGGGGCTCTCACCCGGGCCAATGGATCAACCACCTGGGGTTTAGTCCGTGGCGAAAGCAGTGCGTCCATGCCGGATACTCTTTCCATCATTTGCACCAGTTCCGGGGCACTGGCCTTCACCGCGGCCAAGTTGGCCGCAATCATGCGGGCGGCGGGCGAATAGGATTCATCAACCTGAGCTCCGCCACTCAACATGGGCACCATCTCTGAAACCTGATCCGGAGTCATGGTGGCTTGACTGGCCCTGCGGGAATTTGGTTGGTCGCGGTTGGCTGCAGCAACGGACGCATCACTGTTTTCAACCCGAATTTCAGTTTTGGTCTGATTGACGGGCGTTGTGTGGGCCACTGCCGGACCGGGCATGGTATCTATCTTGGTCATTACCACACCCGGAGAAAATTGCGCATCCACGGCTTCGGGCAGTCGATAATCACGCACGGTCAAAAAAGTCAGGGCCAAAATGGCTGTGGCACCCACCGGAACCTGATAACGGGCAATCCGCGCACTCACGCGAATGAAAGGGGCCCACCAAGGACGTGGCTCGACGATGGCCGCAAGCTGTTTGATGCGCAAATCACGCTCGAATTGTTGCCAAAACTCAGGGGCGGGCCGCTCTGCACGCTTAAGGCGCAGGAGTAGCTCCAGAGTCACTTGGGGTGAAGTGTTTTTCGGGGTCATTTACGGATATAGGGTTGCAGCTCGGACTGGAGCTGTTGCTTGGCATAGTGCAGTCGCGACCGCACCGTGCCCACCGAGCAATTCATAATCTCGGCAATCTCTTGATGGCTAAGGCCATCTATTTCGAATAAAGTTACCACGGTTCTATGCTTGATAGACAGTTTTTGCATCGCCTCGTTCAATCTTTCCTGAAGTTCCTTTACAAACGTGTCGCGCTCGACGCCGGTATTATCTGTCAGAGCTTCAATTACTTCCGCTGACTGACGATCGTTTTCATCCACCTTTTCCAGGCTGAAAAACGTCCGGAGTCGATTTTTGCGTAGATGTGTCAGGGTCGAATTGACCGCAATGCGATAAAGCCAGGTGAAAAAAGAGGATTGCCCTTGGAAACGATTAATGGACTGAAACGCCTTGATCAATGCGTCCTGCGTAAGGTCCGCTGCATCCTCCCGATTGGAGGTCATATTGTAGATCATCCCGTAGACCCGCCCGCGATAACGCAGTGAAAGCTGGTCAAATGCCTCCACTTCGCCTGCTTGGACACGCTGAACGATATCCCAGTCAGAATCAGCCTCCAGCTGACGCTCTGGCGATGCCACCAATGGCTTACCGATTGCTTTGAGCGCATCCATCGCTTGTTGAATCAACGCCAATCAGCGAGGCAGCGCAAATGGAATTTCACCCCAATTATCCCCCCGCTGAGTTGAGCGCTCCCACTTGGGTCCGCAGCACTTCACAAAGTTGGCTCAACAGGGCTGTCGGTGCTTCCTCCGGCCAAGGATGCAAAGCCCTTTCGGCTTGTGCAATTTCATCATGCACGGACGCAGCCACACTCGCAAAAACTTCGTATTCGGCCATTTGCTCCATTCTCAATCTCATTTGACCGGGCTGGCGTCCACAAATTTCCTCAACGAGCGCCAGCCGGTCGGATTCGGGCAATCTTTCCATCAGGATCTGCAGGGGCAACGTGCTTTTCCCGCTGGCGAAATCGGTGCCCAAGGTCTTGCCGATTCGCTGCTCATCACCAAAGAAGTCGGCCAGATCATCATATATCTGGTAGGCAATGCCCAAGTGCCGGCCAAACCGCGCCACATCGGAAACATAGGCCGGAGCTGCCCCGGACAAACGGGCACCCAAAAAACAGGACACCCGAAACAACTCGGCGGTTTTCAAATCAATGATGCGCCAGTAATCCTCGCGGGTCACATGCATGGAACCGCGTCGCATGGTCTGCACGATTTCGCCCGCACAAACCTTGCGCGTGGATTCCGATACCATGTGGCAAACTTCCGTCGTTGGAAACTGGGCCGCCAGATGCAAGGCATGGGAAAACAGGGCATCACCCAACAGGACCGCTGCTGTCGGGCCAAACTTGCGCGCTGCGGTGGCTCGATTGCGCCGTAAATCAGCGCCATCCATGATGTCATCATGAACCAGTGTGGCCAGATGCACGAGTTCCACCACCGCCGCCGCCTTGACTATTTCTCCGGCCGGCACGTCCCCGTCACTCCAGCCACTCAGAAATACCAAGGCGGGTCGGATACGTTTCCCGGAAGTATCGATGCAGTAATCCGCCATGCTGCGAATCTCCGGTTCAAATGCCTCCACCTGCAGGCGTAAAAAGTCATCCAGTGCCGCCATATGCGGCTTGAGACCGGCAAATACTGCCCCAAACGTTACCTTGGGTGTCACCATGGATTCAACTGGACGCGCGCGATTCATCAGGCACGTGACTGTAGTCAGCTGACGCAAAATTGCTAATCAATACTCATCCCAACCATGTCACAAAATCCATTCCTACTCCTGCTCATGATTGGCGGCGGCCTATACATCGGCAAACTGTGGCGGGATGATCTGCGCAGTGCTGCCATTGGGGAAAGCCACCCGCAAGCCCTTCCTGGAGCCACGCCCTGCACCCGGCGGGCATTGGTGACTGCCTGTCTGGGCAGCATCGTGCTTTTGGCGGGTGAAACGTGGGGGGAATATCGGCTCGGGGTCGTGACCGAACAATCGAACATGACCGTGCTTTTTGCCCTAAACTCCCTGGTGGCCCCCATCATTGAGGAGACCATCTTCCGGGGTTATCTGGTGATCAATGGTCGCGGCCATGCCGTGCGTTGGTTGGGCATCGTGGTGGCTTCCGCGCTCTTTGCCCTGCTCCACCCTTTTCTCTGGGTATGGGAAGACGGCTTGGTGTTCACCCTGACCATCAAGGGGGCCTTCAGCACCATCGCCGCTTTCGCTTTTTCCCTGTGGTTTTACCACGTGCGTTTTGCCCGCTGGAATTCACGCCATTCACTGCTTCCCTGCTTCGCCGCCCATGGCATGAAGAATCTGGGTGTGATTGTCATCAAGGCCGTGCAGGGATTTCTCACCGGCTGGTGGTAAACAAAAAAGCCGCACCCTCGGGGTGCGGCTTGAAAACCGAGTTTGAAGTATTTGCCTACTTGGCCTTGGAGACGGTAGGTTCCAAAGGCAGGAAGGGATCACTGCCATCGCGGTAACCGGGCAATTCGTCGCGCTGCATCTTCAACTGGCGCACCCGGCGGGAATCGAATACTTCCTCGATGCTGGCACCCTCGGCGCTGATCGTCTTGGCGGTGATAAAGATGATCAAGTTGCGCGTGGTGTCGTTCACACTGTCGGAACGGAATAGACGTCCCAGCAGCGGGATGGAGCCCAACACCGGAACCTTGGTCTGAACGTTTTGCTGGGTGTTCTCCATCAAACCACCAATACCCATGGTGAAGCCGTCCTGCAGTGAAACCTGGGTCTTGGTCTTGCGAATGGTCACCACCGGAATGTTGGCGTTGCCGAAATTGGCGGTCTCGTTCGAACTGCTGACCTCAGGCTCCACCGTGAGCTTGATGAAGCCGCGCGAATTAACCTGCGGTGTCACCTTCAGGATGATACCGATCGACTTGTATTCGAAACCGCTGACCTCATAGGCCCCGGTCTGCTGGTTGTAGGTGTAATTCGGAATGGGGTAATCCTTGCCGATGTTGATGATCGCCTCGGTGTTGTTGAGGGTCACGACCGTCGGGTTGGAAACGAGCTTCGTGTCACTGTTGGTTTTGAGCGCGGACAGGATCAGGTTGAAGTCTGAGGCGGAAAACACCGCGGAAGCCAACCGGCTCTGGCTGCCGGTATTGGTGAGGCCAAACAAATTGCTCACCGCGTTGGATGCCGTGGTCGACAGGTCGCTGGCAAGGGTGGTCGTGACGGCGGTTGTAGTCCCTGTCGTGGTGGTGACCGAGTCCGCCGTGGTCGTGCCACTGGTGGTGTTGGTCTGGGAAGAACCCGGATTGGTCGTCGTCGTCGTGTTGTTGATTGGAGGCACAACCGTCACAGTGGGCAGATTGGTGACCGGATCAAAGGTCAGCAAATCACCACTGCTGCTCACCGAGGTGCTGGAGGTGGTGGCTCCGGTGTTGTTCACGGTAGTGCCGTTGGTCGTGCCATTGGTGACGGCATTGGTGACGCCGTTGTTGTTCCCGTTTACCGTGTTGGTGCCGTTTTGTCCGGTCGTGGTGGAGTTGTTGGACGAGTTGCCCGTCCGCCCGTCGGTTGTGGTCTGATCGTTGCCGCGACTCCATTGTTGGTTAATCCCGCCCACTCCGATTTGATAGCCATTGAGCGATGACCAGTTGACCCCGATGTTCTTCACGTCGGCATTGGTCACCTCAACAAACTTGGATTCGATCATCACTTGGTCGGTGGCCTTGTCGAGGCTGTCGATGATCGGGCGGATCCGGTTCATCTTGGTGGGCCGCTCGGTGATCACGAGGGCATTGCTGCGCGTATCCACCATGATCTTGCCGCCCACCGCCGGGTCGACGAGCGAGGCAATCGTGGGCATGATATCGGCCGCGAGCGCGTAGTTGAGCACAAAGACTTCGGTGGAGACCGGCTCCTGCAGCAGGCTGTCATTGCTCACGATCTTGATGATGTTGCCATCCTCCACATAGGTGAAATTGATCGGCGTGAGCACCACTTCAAAGATCTGGCGCCAGCTCACATCGCGGAGCTTGATCGATGTGCGGCCCTGCAGGGTGTCGGGCACCACCAGGTTCAATTCAAAGAGATCGGCGACATTGCGTAAAATGTTGCGGATATCCTCATCGGGAAAATCAACGGAGAGCGTGTCGGTGCCGGCGGAACTTTTGCCTTTGCTGGCCAGATTCTCTGTCGGTTGGGCCCCGGCAATTATGAGCTCTGGTTCGGTCGAGGAAGCAGCCTCCTGCGCATTATCCGTGGCCGGCTGACTCCATACGCGCGGGACCAACAGGCCGGCGGTTAACGCTAACACAAGGACGATGGGGCGGGTTCTCATAGTTGTTTTCCTGGTTTGATGGACCGGGTGATTTCCTCGCTGTTGTAGCGAAGAGTGAAAGTGGTGGATCCGATGGCGGAGATTTCCAGGTCGAAATTGGAACCCTCATATATGATGGTGAGACGATCCCCCACCTTGAGTTTCTTTTGACCGAAGAGCAGAATCGCATCCCCACCCATGTGCAGGATGCCGGAAGGCACAATACGCTCGGCCAACAACTCCAAGGTCCCACGATCCCCGGTCGGGCGTTTGACCACACCGGCGGCGGCGGCGGCCGCGGCGGCGGCCTGTTGGGCTTTCAATTCCTCAGGGTCAGGTTGATCGAAGGTGGGCGGTGCAAATGGCGATACCGCATCCATGGGCTTGACCGTATATTCCCTGGGCTCAAGGAGCTTGGTGGCCTGTTTCACGGTCTTGGCCCGCACTTCAGGTGGCACCAAATCGGATGCCTGCGCCCAGCCAAGACAAGGGAGGAAGATTACCCCCAGGGTCAGGAATAATTTGCTGCTCGATTTCATGGTTGGCCCAGTAGTTCGAGGGTGAGGTTGACCGTCAGGGATTCCGGTCGTCCCAGTGACAGGCTGTCATTGCTGTCCTTCGCGGCGGGAGTGAACGAAATGCTCAAAATCCGACAGAAATGCTTTCCGCCCTCGAGGCGTTGCAAAAACTCCACCAGTTGCGGATAGGTCCCCGCCAAAGCCACGGCAAATCCCACGGGTTCAAAGGATTTTTTGCCCGGGCCCTTGGCTCCGGGAGGCAATTGGCGCAAGTCGAGCAACTTGGTGCCGGTTGAGGACTCCAATTCGTAGAAATATTGCAGATTTCCCGCCAGCTGGTCGGCGCGAACCAATCGTGAATCGATTTCCTTGTTCGCGGCTGTCACCGCGTTCAGTTGTTGATCCAATTCGGACGCATACTTGATGTTCGTGGCCACACGCTTGCCCTTCTTGGCCAATTCCTCGAGTTGCACGGTGGCTTCAGGGGTCAGATCTGCGCGCAAATACAGCCCCACCAAGGAGGCAATCGACAACACGACACACCCCACCACGATGGGGTATTTCTTGACCGCACTGAGCAACTGTTCGTTGGAGATTGCCATGGCGGTTACTTCTTCCCTTTCGTCGATAGCTTGATCACAACTTCGATGGCCAGGCGTCCCGTGCTCTGGACCCGGCTCAGATTCGTCAAAGTCACCTCGCTGAACATGCCGTCGAATTCAGGGCTGGTGCGCAATACCTCGACGTAGGCGGAGGCATAACCACTGGCCTTCTCGGGGGCACCCCGCACCGTGCCGCGAACGGTCAGGGTGTCTTCGCGCATGTCCACCGTGTCCAAGGCAACATTGACCGGCAAAGTGTGGCTGAAATTGGTGATGAGCTCAACGACCTTGGGCCGGGATTCGACAAAAGCCTCCACCTCGTTGATTCTGGCTTCCTGTGCTTGAAACGTGCGAAACTGTGAAATGGCAAAATCACTGGCCGGTTCATCCCGCTCGATCTGCTGGCGCACGTCGTTGATTTGAGCACGAATCCCGTGCAATTGCAGTTCACCCAATGAAAAATAGATCAGCAAAGACAGGGTGATGACCAACGAGCCGACATTGGCAAAAAAGGCTGTGCGCACCACCTTCGTGTCCGGCAACGTTTCATAGTTGCGGAAATTGGGGTGCCAGTTGGGCGTGTGCGGCCCGGCGGATTCAGACTTTTTTTTCCGGGACAGCATCGGGAGCAGCAGGAGTTGCCAGGTTGTAGTTGGCCATCAGGCTGAAGAGCCCGAACCAACGTGGGTCCAGTTTTTGTTGCACGGGTTCGGCCAGGGTGACCTGTCGTGATTCCAACCATTGGATAGGGTCGATCTGGAGAACTTGCACCCCCAGGGAACTGGCAATCGCTCCATCCAGCCAAGCCAGTTTCGGTGGGAGCAGCAGACTGTAAAACATTCCCACCGACTGTCCGGTCTGCACCTCGTAAAACCCGATGGAAGACTGCAGTTCCTTCATCAAGCGCTTGATGAGGACCGGGCCCATGCCGGTGAAATCAAAAGTATTGGAAAAAAACAATTTCCGGGCCGATTCCGCATCCTTCAAGCCCAGTTCCTTTTGCACCACCGGAACCATTGATTCATAACCTTGGGGAATGGGTCGTGATGCTTCCACGCCGCCACTGGTGACGATATAGGAGTTGGTCACATCCGCGCCGATTTCCAATACCAGGGTGGATGACTTGTCCTCCGTGAAGACCATGTAATCAGCGAGTGCTCCCAGCACGGAAAGTGATCCTATTTCCAGCCGGTCGGGATATATCCCTTCTTCCAAAAGCTTGTCCTGGGCCTCTTGAATTTCCTCTTTGAGCATGCCGCCAAAGACGACATCCTTTTGTGGATTTGAACGAGCGCCGTCAAAATCAGCGCCATCGTTGGCGTTCAAAACCACGGTGCTGTATTTGTCCGATTCCACGCGCAATTGTTGGGTGAGCACCTCGCCCAAATAAGCCGGATCCTTGATGCGCTTGGCTTCCAGGCTCACGCGGCGCACCAGTCGCTTTGGCGTGTAAACACCACAGGCCGCCTGCATGTATCCACTGGGCCCCTTTTTGGGCTGCAACTCCAACATGGCCGTTTCCAAAGCTCCTGGATCATCAGCGGGACATTCCCGTATATCTTCCACCACTAAGGAAACGCTGATTAAATCACTTGAAGGTTTGTCCAACAGTGAAACAGCGGCAAGAAAAGAGGGATGGAAAACCAACTGAGTTTTGCGGCGAACGAATGGAACGGGAAAAAGAAGCGGACGAAGCGGGAGCGGTTT
>JAIPJW010000058.1 GCA_021734075.1 Cephaloticoccus sp. | reverse complement strand
CTCGGTCATCTCACCGCGCCAGAGCACATGGGTGCCGTTCACCCAGATCGCGGCCGCCCGCGGTCGCTTGGCCTGGCGCAGCCGCTCACGCTCCAGCCAGTCCTGATGCTGGGCCACAAACTGCTCCGCGCCGCGCAGTGAGCCACGATTGGGAATCGTCGCAACCGCCGTGCCATCCTTGCGCAGGGTCAGCCGATAACTGCGCGCCCGGGCGCTGCGTTCAAATACGATGGCCGGGGCTGCCGCAATCACGACGTTTTCCCGGCTGTCAAAAGCCATGGTGCCGAATAACTGCTGCTGGCTCGCTTCGTTCATCGCTTCACGAGCTTTCCGGTGCCGGTGCCTTCGTCAATGCCGCACGTTGCCGCCTCAGTTTAAGCGCATGCCAGACCGTCGGCACTTCACCCTCGTGCCAGGGCACCAGATTGATGATCGCAATCTCTTCCACTCCGCCAGCGATCAGCAACAGCATCGCGCCGTGAAACGGCACCGGGGACATTGACGCAAGCAAGGGGACCAACGTCACGGCGCAGGCCACCGCAGCGAACTTGGCCATCCACGTGTGGTAGCAGGGGGCCCGGCCCAAGCGGATGAACCCGTATACGATCACACCAAAGAACATCGTCATCCCTGCCGCAACCCAGGGGAGTTCGCGGTGCATGATGTCGGGCCACAGGAGCGCGATGCCCGCCAGTCCGCCCAGCAAAGTCAGATAGTCCGCTGCACTGTCGAGTTTGCGGCCCAAATCTGTCTCCGCATGCAACCAACGCGCCAAAAATCCATCTATGGCATCGGTCGCCAGCGCCACCGCCAGGAGCACCACAAACCATGGTTTTGAACCCGCCAACGCCGCCGTCAGCGCCGTGGGCATCAATAGAATACGCGCCGCGCTGAGCAAATTGGGCAGGGACGATTTGCTCCGTTCTGGCATGGCCATTAGATAAGCCTCAACTCCCAATTGGTCAATCTTCCGGCCAACACTTCCAACCAGGCGAAGCTCGCCGGCCGGCCTCCCCGCGGATTACTGATGCAGCCGGGATTCAACCAGCGCACCCGGCCGATCTTCTCATCGCGTGGCACATGAGTATGCCCGTGCAGCACCACCTGCACGCCCTTGGGCGCTCGGCTCGGCGGAATGTGGGTCAGGAAAAAATCCACGCCCTCGCGTTGCAGTTGCAACTCAAGCGGCCAGTCGAAATTGGCGTCACAATTGCCCCGCACCACCTTCAAGGGCGGACCTAGTTGCGCGAATTCAACCAGCACCGCTGGATCGCAAACATCACCCAAGTGCCAGATCTCATCCGCCCCTGCCAGGCGTTGGGGCAATGCGGGAGGATAAAAGTCGTGGGTGTCGGATAAAACCACGATGCGCATGAGGTAAGGCAATACTCTCAGGGATTATGTCGCCAACACAAAGCATAGACCGCCCCGGCCACATCGCTGATTTTTTGGGGAGGCCCGAAACCGTCGGCCGCCATTACAAACAACTGCGGGCGGGCTTTGACCATTGATACAAAAGCCAGCCAACTCCCGTCCGGGCTCCACGCTGGTCGCGCACAGGCGCCGGGCAGAGCCGTGAGCGTATGTAACTCACCACCCACCCGGTCGAAGACCGTCAACTGGGGCGGACCCGCGGGTTGTTGGCGGATAAAAGCCACGCGCTGCCCGTCCGGGGAAATCGCCGGCACGTCCGTCGAGCCATGGGTATCTTCCGGGGTTAGAAAAAACTCCACCTGCACGCCATCGGCCATCTGCCGCAAATTGGAACCATCGGACGCAACCTGATACAGTCCGCCATCGCGCCGGATAAAGATGATTGCCTGCCCATCCGGGGTAAACTGCGGCACGTAACAATTCGGATGATCCGGGGTCAGCACCCGCAAGCCATCCTCTGGTCCGCCCACCAGGATCAATCGGTAGTCCCGCGCCGGCCCGGAAAAAACCACGCGTTTGGCGGTGGCATCGGGCGCGGCCATGTAGGTGTAGCCGAAATTTGGTGCCAGGCATTGCGCGGCAGTGCCATCGGAGCGTGCCCGCACCACCTGTCCCGTGAACCCATCATGCAAGGTGTAGGTCAGGTGAGTCCCATCGGCCGTCAAAGCGATGCCAAAGGCGCTGGTCTTCTCCTCATCCTTCACCGCCAGCGGCGCGACCGTCATTCGGGCACCCCCATCAGTGCGCATCCGGTGAATTTGCCAGCGGCCCGCCACTTCGGTTTGGTAATAAATCCAGTGGCCATCAGGGCTGGTCACCGGATGTTCGGCCCGTGATCCGGACACGGGCAGGCGCCGGCGGTTGGAACCGTCGGCCGCGATCCGCCATAACTCACTGTGGACAAGGGAGGACTCCACTCCCCCCGGCACATCTCTGGAATAATACTGCCCGGAACATTCCCTGACGGAATAGATCAGTTCACCAGTGGCGGGCAGTCGTGGCATCATGGCATGCTGGTCCGCCTTCGCTTGACGCCAAGTGAGAAAAACCCGAACGCCGCATCCCATCACGGTCCATAATAATCGTCGTAATAGAGCGGCCTGAGCCGCCGGTAATGTGGCTTCAGGAAAGTCACTATGTCGAGCATCTGGGCCACCGACATCTTGCGGTTGAAATCTGGCATTTCGAGGGCTTTTTCGGAAGGTCCCTCCGGTTCAATCGAATGCTCATAGGCCGGGTGAATCACCGCGGTGATCAGTTCACCATAGGTTCGGGGCAGGGCCACTTCTCCACCCAGCAACACGACTTTCTCAGGTGCCACCTTCGGGGCCGGCAATCCAGGCACGCCATCCACCCGGTGGCATTCATAGCAATTCAACGTGATGAAGGCGGTTTGACCACGAGTCACATCCCCTTGGGGAAAGACAAAGGCCGCTCGCTTGTTTTTTCCTGAATCGCAACCGGTCAGCAACGCCAGCGCCATGATGACGGAGGACACTAAGGGTATGGTTTTCATCTTGAGGTCTCCTTTACTGCAGGATCTCTCCCGCCAGATTGATGCGACAAACATCCGTCCCGGTGTAAGTTCAACTCCACCGTTGCGGGGTCGCCGTGCAAAACGACTTTTTCAACTGTCAGTGCACCGATACTGATACCGACGACCGACATGGCGTCTTCAAGGTAAGCCAGTGAGGCAGATATTACCACGCCTTCCTTGGCATTAAGTGTGCACTTTTTGGCCCAGGCGAAGTTAAGCGGTCGCTGCTGCCTGTGGGCGGTTACGCCCGTGACAACGCGTATTTCCGCGTCCACGGAAACCGCCCCATCCGGCATATTTGGCGTGTAATCAACGGGAAACCGCACTCCTCCGGGCCGCGCAATCGAGCACTTGCTGGATGTGCACATCCACCTGACGGAGAAATGCCGGTGCAACCGCATAGCCATCACTTTCATAGGTGAGAATCGGGATTCCCTGCTGCAAGCTGAGGGGCCGGAGAATGGCCTCGGCGATACGATACGGCAGGCAATTGAACGGACCGATGAGCAACGTGCCATCATAACCTTCCGACGCCGCTTCAATCCCCTTGCCCACGGCCGGTATGGCCTCCCCAAAGAGGGTGGGTGACACATGTTCGGCCGCCCGGTCAAAAAGTGCCGCGACATCGTTGGCGTCCGCCACCAGCAGGCCGCTTGCCTTGAATACGCCGCGATAAAATTCCTCCACCCGCCGTTGCGTTTGATAAGCCAGCCAGCTTTGCAGATACTGTTTGCCATCCGGCTGAAAGATGCGGGTGCAGGCCTTCGCGAAGGCGAGGTTGCCCGGTTTCATCCCCCAGGTGTTGGCCGTGCCCGCGATGCCATCGTAGGCTCCGTATTGCACGAAGTCGGCGAGATCGACCGGTTTCAGGATGATGCCACGGGCGGCATAAAGATCACGCACACCCTCAACGAAAAACGGGCTGAACCGCGTGAAGAAATCACCGGTGACAACGACTCGCGGACATGACTGCGGTTCACGCACGCGAGCCAAAACCGCCATGCGGCGGACGAGGGCCGGCAGCCGGGCGTTGAACTCTTCGAGTGAGTCCACCGTTGCCGCGAAACGCAGCCATTCCCGCTGAAACTGTCGGACACTTCCGGGAGCGCCCACCACCCGCAGCACATGGTCAATTTCGACCAGGATGTCGGCGAGCACGATCATTGGGCCCACATGGCGGGCCAGTGTATCCCCGGAAAAACCGAGATAATCGTTTTCCGCCGAGGCATTGAGGACAAAGAGATCCGGCAGTCGTTGCTCTGCGATGAAACGCTTAAAATAGCCTTCATAGGCATCACTGACGCACGGCGCCCCACCCCGCACGGTATAGAACCCGGCGATTTCATCGGCCCCCCGTTTCTCGTGCACCTGAAGCAACTGTCCGATGCAGAGTGGCAGCGGCAGGCACTCGCGACCGGACGTGTGCCGGAGCCCGCGCTCCAGTTGGGTGCGGGTGAGCGGAACCATGGCGCCGGGATGCAAGCCGAGCCAGTGCATCGCCAACCCCAACGCCTGCGTGTGATACCTTGAGAAATTCGGCAGATAGAGCTTCACCCGCGGATCGGTCAGTGGCACCCGCTCACCGTTGGAGCGGATCACGATGCCGCGGCCGGCAAGTCGCGCCGGTTTGAACGACTGGAGCCGGGATCGGATCCCGGTGCGGTAATTGCGGACTATGTCGAGGAATGCCTCAAGTCTGGTCTGCACCCCGGCATCGGCCGTGGCGGCATCGATTTCAAGGATCAAATACGGTTTGTCCCCGAGTTCGGATGCGAGTATCGCATGCGTGAACGCATCAATGGTGCAACTGAAGTTGCTCACGCAGAGCAGGAACAGATTCGGGTGACGCTTGGCGAGCGCCACGGCATTCATGATCTGGTTGGCAAAATGCCACGAAGTCGGACCGGTGCCATCCGCCATGAGGCAATCGGCAGGAATCGCGGTGATGCCCATACTGGCCAGTTTCCGGCCAACCGACTGCGAGGCTTCCGGCGTGAACGCATTGTAGCTGTGCCCGGTGAGCAGCAGCACCGGCCGGCCATCGGCTACCGCCGCTTTGAGGGCACCCTGGCCGAGCTCATGCATGGCCCGTTCGGCCGTCACTTGGGCCTGCACCGCCCCTTTCCACGCCGTCTCGGCAGCTTCGCGTGCGACCCCTAATTCCAACACCACCTGATCGATCAGACCCGTGCAGGGTCCGTAACCCTGGGTAAAATCGAGCACGGGTGAAAGCACCCGCGTCTCGGGGAAAGCCTTCGCCAGAAAATAAGGGCTGGCCTGGGTGATCGGACAAAGGTGCGAATCATGACAGGCGCTCGGATGTGGCATGCGCGTGATATGGGGCAGAAAAACCAACTCCACATTCTGGCGAGCCAGATCCTGCACCGCCCCATGGGCGAGCTGGGCGGGAAAACAAAACCCGGAATTGGATTTCAGGTCGCCCTCCGCATCGATGCCGGACAGGACAACTTCCATGCCGAGGTTGGTAAAAAATGTGGCGTAAAGCGGATACAGGGAATGGGTCGTCAGGGCCCGCGGGATGCCAATGCGCTTCGGGGCCACGGGGCCGAAGGGAGCAACCGGTTCATCGAGCCCGAGGCGATTCTCCAGAAAGGCCCTCGCTTCGGCCAAACTCGGTCCGAAATCCCACCGGGAAAGCACGTGCGCAGGCGGGGCGATTTTGGGCGCAGTCGCCGCAGGAGAATTAAAGAGAAGCGCGGAACGCTGCGAGACAAGATCGGGCACCACGGCCGTGCGGGGACCGCGCTTCCAGGCGTGTTCAAAGAGACTGCAGCGTCCCCCAAACGGGAAACGTCGTCCCGCCACTTCGAAGCGATCAATCGTGCAATACATCTGACAGGCGCGGCAGGTGAAGCGACCGGCCAGCTTCATCTCCGGTTGCGCAAGCGAACCCAATTCCTTGGGTTCATGGTCCACGCCTCCCGCACGGTCGAGGGCCAGCAGCGCCACTCCCAACGCGCCCAATAATTCCGGATGTGGTGGAATCACGACCGGTCGATCCGCATAATGGGCGAAGGCATGGCCGACCGCGGCATTCAACGCCACGCCACCTTGCAAAAAAACCTTCTTTCCCACCGGTCGCGGTCCCTTGACCCGGTTGAGGTAATTGCCCGCAATCGAATAAACGAGCCCCGCCACAATATCATCGCGGGCATGACCCTGTTGTTGGGCGATGCGAATATCGGAATTGATGAAGGCCGCACAGGTGGTCTTGAACTGGACCGGTGACCCCGCCGCGAGGGCTATGGCCGCAATTTCACCCACCCCGATCCCGAGATCGCCTTGCGCGCTTTCCTCGAGAAAAGATCCCGTGCCGGCCGAACACGCATTGTTCATCGTATAGTCAATCGGCACCCCGTTGCGTAGTAGGATGTATTTCGAATCCTGCCCGCCAATTTCGAAAATCGTATCGACGTCGGCATCGTAATGCACCGCACCTGCCGCTTGGGCCGAGATCTCGTTGTGCACTTGCGCCGTGCCCAGATAAGCACCGGCCAGTTCACGGGCCGAACCGGTCGTCGCGATCAGGCCGACCGGCAGGTTGCCACTCTCCTTGCGCAGGACGAGCAGACACTTGCGGATGGCCGCAATCGGGTCCCCGTTTGTGCGCGTATAGTGCGAACCCACCAAACCACGCGTCGCCGGATCAAGCAGCACCGCCTTGGTGGTCGTCGAGCCGGCATCAATCCCCAGCACCAGCGGTCCGACCGGCGCGACCTGTGCAACCGGGGCTGCGATCACGCGCACCTGAGCCGCGTAACCCCCGAGCGGCGGAAGACGGTCGAGCGACCGCGGGGCTGAGGTCAGCGGCCTTCGATGGACCGGCTCGTCGCGCACCAGCAAGGCACTGCCCCAAGCCTCGAACCACGCACTTTCCGGTCGCACGACAAATTCGATGGCGGGTCGTCGCTCCCGCAAGGCCGCTATCATCGCGGCATTCTGGGTAACGCCTCCGATCAAAAGCACCCGGCGAGTTTCGCGCCGGGCCTTGTCCAGCAAAGCGATCACCTTGCTGGCCATGCCGTCATGCAAGGTGTGCAGGATGTCCTCGGGCGTGGCCTCGTGCCGGTTTAGTTTGTGGGTGATATCGGATTTGCAATGGACGGAGCATCGTGCCGCCAGTGGCACGACTTTGCCCGCGTCCGCCTGCCGGATCGCCGCGTCAAGACTTAGTCCCATGCGACCGATCTGCTGGACAAAAAACTCCCCGCTGCCGGCGGCACATTTGTTGTGCGAAAAGACATTGGCGATCCTACCAGCGACGATCAGGTAGACGAGAAAGGATTCTCCTCCGAGCGAAGCCACTGCATCGTAAGTCTCCCCGGTTTCACGCAGGGCCCGTTGAATGGCCGCCACCTCAGTGATGTGACCGAGCGCACCGGAGACGCCATAGAACTCCGCCCCGGCGCATAGCGGTGCGGCCAACAGTTGGTCCAAAACATCAAGCGGTCGCCCCCGGTGTGCTTTAATCACGACCGTCGTGGCGTCGCCGTGCAATGCGACCGTTTTAACCGTCAGCGCACCGATATTAATACCGACGACCGACATGGCGGCTCCAAGGTAAGCTCCTTGGCCAGTTGTGGCCACGCCTTCCTTGGCATTAAGTGTGCACTTTTTGGTGCGTCGGGGCGAGACCACCGTTTGACAGCAGTTTTCCGCGTGAAAGAATCCCCGGCGTGCTCCGGGCCCTCGCCATCGATTTCAATTCCTACTTCGCCTCCGTTGAACAACAGGAGCGGCCGGAATTGCGTGGCCAGCCGGTCATCGTGGTGCCCGTGCTGGCCGAGACCAGCGGGGCAATTGCGGTCAGTCTCGAGGCCAAGGCCCAGGGCTTGAAGCGCAACGCCCGCATCGCGGAAGCCCGGCAACAATGCCCCGGCCTCGTCGTCGTCGAGGCCCGGCCCGAAATCTACATCAACTATCACCGCCGTCTCAAGGAAGTGGTCGAGACGTGCGTGCCGGTAAAAAAGATCCAATCGATTGACGAACTTGAGTGCGAGTTGACCGGCAGCCTGACCGAACCGCCCAACGCCCTGGCCCTCGCCCGCCGGATCAAGGCCGTCATCGCCCGTGAGGTCGGTGACTGCTTGCGCAGCTCCATCGGCATCGGCCCCAACTGGTTCATCGCCAAGCTGGCTTCCGACATTGAAAAACCCGACGGACTTGTGCTGCTCGACGATGGCGACATCCCCGGCGAATTGATCAAGCGCGGGGTCAAGCTGGGCGATCTGACGGGCATCGGTGAAAACATGGAACAACGCTTGATCAGCGGGGGGATCGGCACCGTCGCCCAACTCTACGCGGCCAGTAGCGCCCAACTCCGTGCCCTCTGGGGCAGCGTTGAAGGAGCGCGGTTTCACGACTGGCTTCACGGGGGGCTGCAGGAACGCGAACCCGTGCGCCACAGTTCCATTGGACACGGCCATGTGCTGCCACCCAAGCTGCGCAATCATGAAGCGGCCTTGGGCGTGCTGCATCGCCTCCTGCAAAAGGCCGCCATGCGCCTGCGCCACGATGGATGTTATGCCGGGGCCCTGCAGGTTACGCTGCGTTGCCGGGACGACGTGCGCTGGAGTCGGGACAGCAAGTTCAATGAAACCCAGGATACGCTGCACTTCACCCGGGTGCTCAACGAACTCTGGGCCCAGCGGCCCCGTGAAGTTCGCCAACTTGCGCCCACTCAGGTCGGCATAATTCTTCACGGCCTGTTGTCCGGTGAAAACCACACGCCCGATCTTTTCGATGCGGGCAAGGAGGAGACCCGCACGCGCTTGCTTACGGCGGTGGACACCCTCAACAAAGCTTTGGGCAAAAATTCCGTCTATTTTGGCGGCGCCCACGGGTCGACCGACTATGCCCCGATGCGCATCGCCTTCACCCGCATTCCCCAACCCGAGTTGGAGGAGATCGACCGCAGCATGGGCCGCCGCCTTCGACCCAAAAAAACCGCACCAGTCCCGACTGATCCCGAGGAGTATTTCCCGGATAATTCACCTTGATTCTGATCGAAGCAGGATTGCCTCAACCCATTGTAGTTGTTTGGGTCCGGTTGTGCCCCTCGACTCAGATCTACCGGACATTTTCAGCGTCCCTTCACCTTCCCTGACGTCCGCGGTGGGGTTGGACGCCGTGGGCGCGCAAGTCACCGAGCGCTCCGGTCATCATCACCCGCAGCACAGTCATTGTGAAAATTGCGGCACGGCGTTGCAGGGACCCTATTGCCACCACTGCGGGCAGCACGATTTCGACATCAACCGCTCCTTCTGGCACACTTTTCTCGAAGCGCTGGAAAATTTCTTTCACTTCGACACCAAGCTGTTTCGCAATCTGATCACCCTGCTTTTCCGCCCGGGGCGCATGACGGCTGAATTCAATGCCGGCAAACGCGTATCCCAAGTGCCGCCATTCCGGCTCTACGTTTTCGTCAGCATCCTGTTTTTCTTCCTCACTTTTCTGGGCAAGGAAAAGGATGGACCCATCTTCAACACGAGCACTTCGAACGGCCCCCACGCCGGTTTCACGGTCGACGGGAAACCGGTAGATGTGGATGAAGCGTGGAACACGGTGCTGAAGAACAATGAAGCCAACCCGGCCGTCCAGCAGGTCCTGGAAAACGCCCGGGCCAAAGCCGGGCCGTTGACCCAGCAAATCAAGGAAGAGATTGCGGCCGACTTGGCGGAGGAAAAAACGGTCGGGTCGCGGGAAAAATCGGCTTTTGCGCAGAAAATGGAGGCCAAGGGCGAAAAGTTGACCTCCGCCGAAGGGCAAAAGCAGATGCTCCACAGTTTTCTGGGGGCAGTGCCCAAATTGATCCTGCTATGCCTACCCTTGTTCGCGCTCTTTACCCGGTTTCTTTTCCGCAAATCCCGCCTGGTCTATCTCCAGCATCTCGTTCTGGCCCTGCATTTTCACACCTTTGTCTACCTTTGGCTGATGGCGCGGGATGGCTGGGTTTTTCTCACCACTTTTCCCTCTCCCCAACTGGCCGGTTATGTGGCCTTGGCCTGCAACCTCTGGCTTGTCGTGTATCCCTTCCAGATGTTGCGGTATATGTTCGCAAACTCTTGGCCCCGAACGGTTTTCAAAACCTTGGTGCTGGGTTTGGTCTACTTTTTTACTCTGGCCATGGGGTTTGTCGTTACCGCTGCCTTGCTCTTGCTGGCGCTCTGAAAGCGCCCTCAAATCGGCGCAAATCGCATGAAACGGCGGGCTGTGCTCGAGGGGGTCTTTTTACCCCGTGAAAACCCTGCCCTTGACACACCCCTTGTCGTCAGGCACTTCGGTCAACTCTTAATCAGTCAATTCCATGCAACCCACCTTCCGTCCACATCGTCTGAAGCGCGCCCGTAAGATCGGTTTCCGCGCCCGCAAAGCCACCAAAGGCGGCCGTAAGGTCCTCGCCTCCCGTCGGGCCAAGGGCCGTAAACGCCTGACCGTCGTCTGAGCTCCGTTCTCGTTCGCGCCCGGAGCCGCGTCATGCGTTTTCACCCTGAGCAGCACCTGCGCCGCCAGAGTGATTTTCGCTGTGTGCGGGATCAGGGGCAGCGCATCAACTGCGGTTTGTTCACACTTTTTTGGCTCCGGCGCCCTGATGCCACGACCCCTTTGCGCCGCGTCGGCGTGGTCGCCTCGATAGCCGCAGTCGGTCCGGCCGTGCAACGCAACCGTGCCAAACGTCGTTTGCGGGAACTTTTTCGCCGGCATCAGGATCTCGTGCCAGCCGGCAGCGACCTGCTGCTTGTCGCCCGCGCCGCCGTGGTGAAGCAACCCTTCCCGGTGCTAGAGGCAAAATTCACCGCCACCTGCCGCCAACTCTCAAATCAATCCCATGTCTAAATCACGGTCCAAGCTGTTCACCCGTCTCACGGGTCTGCCGACCACGCTGTTGCTGGGGTTGGTGCGGCTTTACCAACGCCTGATTTCTCCCATCCTGCCGGCGGTTTTTGGTCCGGCCTGCGGATGCCGTTTTTACCCCACCTGTTCGCACTATGCCACCGAGGCCCTGCGCACCCACGGCGCCCTGACGGGTAGCTGCTTGGCCCTGAAGCGACTGGTCAAGTGCACCCCGTTGCATCCCGGTGGCCTGGATCCGGTCCCGGCCAAGGGACCCACCTGCACTCGCATTTCTCCCCCTTCCTCCACCCATCAATTCCTTTCCCATGGATAAGAAGAATCTCACCATCGGCGTTGCGCTGCTCCTGGCAGCCTTCGTGAGCATGTATTTCAGTTCGAAATCGGTGCCACCGCGTCCGGTCACGACCACGCCGGGGGCAACCCCGACCCAGACCGTGCCCGCCGCAACCACTCCTGAAGCGACGACCAACCCAACCACCACGGGCACGGCCGTCCCGGCCCAGCCACCCCACACGGAGATTACGGCTCTGGCCAACAATGTTGAAGGCGCCCAAGTGGACCTGCTGGTGAACAATTTCGTCGAAGTTCGCCTGAGCAATTACGGCGGCGCCATCCGCGAGGTCGCCCTGCGCAAATTTGCCGAGACGCTGGACTCAAAGGCCCGCTTTACTTTCAACAAACCCCGCACCAACCCGATGCTCGGGATTGTCGATCTGCCGGGATTGGGCCGCGACACCGGTTTCAGCATCGTTTCGCAAAATGCCAGCGAAGTGGTTTACCGCGCCGTTTTTGAAAACCGCATTGAGGTCACCCGACGCTACTTCCTGCCTGATGGCTCCGCGCCCGGCACCGATCCCTATCAACTGCGCCACGAGACGACCTTTCGCAATCTGACCGACCAGACCCTGCCGCTGCCGCGCATTGCACTCAGTCTTGGCACCGCTTCACCGATTGACGACACCATTTACGGACAGGAACTCACCACGGGATATTCCGATGGCAAGGATCAGCATTTCATCGAGCACACCAAGTTGCAGGGCGGCGGCTTTTTGGCTATGATTGGCATGGGCTCAAAGGAACCCACCCCTTTTATCACCAGCACGGGAGCCGTGGCCTGGTCCTCGCTGAGCAACCAGTTTTTCACCAGTATTCTGACGCCCGATCAATCCGGCGTCGGCATGATCACGCGGCGCGTGCCCCTTCCGTCCTTTGCCAGCACACCCGACCGGCCGAACTTTGGCCTGAGTGCCGAAACCCAGTTTGATGTGCCTTCATTGCCTCCGCAGGGCTCCGCCACCATCGGGATGAACCTTTACGTCGGGCCCAAGGAATACCGCCGCCTCGCCAACGCCGACATCTTCAGGGCTGATCAGGACAAGGTGATGAACTTCGGGTTCTTCAGTTTTTTCAGCCAGATTTTGCTCACCATGATGAGTTGGGTGCACAGCTGGATGTTCAGCCTCTCCCCCACCTGGGCCTGGGGTTGGGCCGTGGTGATCACCACCCTCATTCTCAAAACCGTGTTCCTGCCCCTCACCCTCGCCGCCTCGCGTTCGGGCAAGCGGATGCAGAAAATACAGCCGGAGATGAAGGAGCTGCGCGAAAAGTTTAAGGACAATCCGCAAAAAATGCAGGCCGCCACGATGGAGCTCTTCAAGCGCCACAAGGTGAATCCGATGGGCGGCTGTATTCCCATCCTGCTGACCATGCCGTTTTTCTTCGGCTTTTTTGTCATGCTGCGCAGCGCGGCCGAGCTGCGCTTCGAATCCTTCCTGTGGGCCTCCGACCTTTCCCACCCGGACACCATCGCGCACATCTTCGGACTGCCGCTTAACATCATGCCGATCCTCATGGGGGCCACGATGATCATCCAGATGAGACTCACCCCGATGCCCACGGCGGACAACGCCCAGGCCAAGATTTTCAAGTTCATGCCCTGGATGTTCACGTTGTTCTGCTACAACTTTTCCTGTGCGCTTGCCCTCTATTCCACCGTCAACGGCCTTTTCACCATCGGTCAGCAGCTCATCATCAATCGCATGGAGGACCCGATTGATACGGCACCCGCGGCTCCCGTGACGGCAACCACCGGGAAAAAAGTCAAGAACGTCACACCGCGGAAAAAGAAGTAAAGCCCGCAGTCGGTGCACCCGGCGCTTTTATTTTGATTTCAATCCCCGAAATTTAGATTCTTCCCGTCATATGTCAGGACATAGCAAGTGGTCCACCATCAAGCGCGCCAAAGGCATCACCGATGCCCGGCGCGGCAAAGTATTCTCCCGCCTCTCCCGCGATATCACGCTGGCGGCCAAAGCGGGTGGCGGCGACCCCGAGGCCAACGCCCGCCTGCGCACCATCCTGCTCCAGGCCCGCAATGCCAACATGCCGATGGATAATATCGAGCGCGCCATCAAGAAAGGCACCGGTGATCTGCCCGGGATGGTCTTTGAGGAAATGACCTACGAGGGCTACGGGGCGGGTGGCGTCGCCTTCATCGTCAAGGTCACGACCGACAACAAGACCCGCGCCGCCCAGGAAGTGCGCGCCACTTTCAGCCGCGGTGGCGGCAATCTGGCCCAGAATGGATCCGTCGCCTTCCAATTTCTGCATGCCGGTCAGTTTCTGATCGCGCTGGACGCGACTAGCGAGAACCGGTTGATGGAAGTCGCCTTGGAAGCCGGGGCCGATGACGTCATCACCACCACCGATGGCTACGAGGTGCGTTGTGAAATCAATCAGTTCGACAAGGTCATCCACGCCCTTGAGGCCGCCGGGATCAAGACCGCGAGCGCGGAAATCAGCTACATTGCCACCACCACTGTCCCGGTGACCGATGTGGGTGTCGCCAAGTCCATCCTAAAACTTCACGAAACCCTGGACGGTCTTGATGATGTGCAGGCGGTTTTCTCCAACGAGGAAATGGACGAGGCACTCCGCGACGCCGCTCAGGAATAGCCGGGAATCACCCGATTCCGGGCGACCACGGTCCGTTGCCTCCCGGGTTCGTATGACCCGACCGCCGCTTGCGCTCCGGACAGTGTAGTGGTTGGCTTACCCGAATGCCTGAAGGTTATACCGAAGCCATTGAATATGTTGCCCACGCTGAAAACAGCGTGGGCTTGGTCACGCCGTGCGATTTTATCTATGAGCGGTCCTTCACCTTCAAGAGCGGCCAGGAACTGCCGGGGTTCACCATGCGTTATGAAACCTATGGTCAACTCAATGCCAGCTGCGACAATGCCATCCTGATCTGCCACGCCCTTAGTGGCGATCACCACTGCGCCGGACGTCACAGCCCCGAGGATCGCAAGCCCGGTTGGTGGGACAACATCATCGGGCCGGGCAAGGCGATCGATACCAGCAAATTTTTCGTCATCTGCTCCAACTGCCTCGGTGGTTGCTCGGGCACCACCGGACCGTCTTCCCTAAATCCCGCAACCGGGCGCGCCTATGGCACCCAGTTTCCTTTTGTCACCATCCACGACATGGTGCGCTCCCAGAAACTGCTGATGGATCATCTTGGCGTGCGGACCCTGCATGCCGTCATCGGCGGTTCCATGGGCGGCATGCAGGCCACACTCTGGGCCATCCTTTATCCTTCGTTTGTGCGCCGGTTGCTCGCCATGGCCACCACAGCCCGCGAGGGAGCCCAGGCCATCGCCTTCAATGAAGTCGGGCGACAGGCCATCATGCAGGATCCGGCCTGGAACAAGGGTGACTACACCCTCGACAGCGGCCCCCGGGTCGGCCTCGCCATCGCCCGGATGATGGCGCACATCACCTATTTGTCCGATGCCTCGATGGATCGCAAATTCGGCCGGCGCAAGAAGGCCCAGGCCGCCAGCGGCGACGCCTATACCTTCGACATGCAGTTCGAAGTGGAGAGTTACCTGCGCTACCAAGGCGAGAGTTTCATCAACCGTTTCGACGCCAACTCCTACCTCTATATCACCCGCGCCCTCGACCAGTTTGACCTGTCCCAGGCCTACGGCTCCCTCGAGGCGGCCTTCGGCCCGGTGCAGGCCGAGACTCTGGTGGTCGGTTTCACCAGCGACTGGCTTTTTCCGCCGGATCAAAATCGCAGCATCACCCTCGCACTCCTGCGGGCCGGCAAACGCGCCAGCTACGCCGAACTCGCCACCGATCTCGGGCACGATTCCTTTCTCCTCGAGTCGGAGGACCTCTATGCGCTGGTCCGTGGTTTTCTCGAACGAGCCCACGAGCCGGTCGTGGATTTCTCCATCTGACCATGAACCACCACACCGAAAAACGCACCGTGGACATGGAGATCATCGGCGAATGGGTCGAGCCCGGCTCGCGGCTGCTTGATCTGGGCTGCGGGCGCGGTGCGTTGCTGACCTATCTGACCCAAACCAAACAGGTCAACGGCGTCGGCGTGGATCTGGATTTCAAGCGTATTTCGATCTGCGTGCAACGGGGCGTGACAGCATACCAGGGTGACATGCATTCCTTCATGCAGCAATTTCCAGACCTGCATTTCGACCGCGTCATCTGTTCACGCACGGTGCAGGAGTTGGATGATCCCACCGATGTCATCCTGGAAGCACTGCGGGTTGGCCGGGCAGTCACCGTGGGTTTCGTGAATCACGGTTTCTGGAAAAACCGGATCGACTCGCTGGTGCGCGGCCGCAAAACCCGCAATGCCGTCTATACGACGGAGTGGCACGAGAGCCGGCCCGCCAATCCGCTCACCATTGACGATTTTGAACATTTCTGCGCCGTGAAGGGCATCCGGATCCGCCGCCGGGTCCATCTGCTGGGGGACTGGAAAACACCCTGTCCCCTGCGGCCCAATTTGTTTGCCGGTTACGCCCTTTACGAATTGGCCCGCTGAAGCCCCCTACACCCCCGGTCGCAAAATAGGCCATTCGGACCAAGGGGGTCACCTTGACCAGAAGAAGGGAATTAAGCGTAATCATGCTCCCTGAGAGCGGACCCGCTTGCGACCCGGCAAGTCAGCGCCCGTCATCAATTTCCCCATGTCACTGGAATCCTATTTCGCCCCGTTTCGGGACAATATCATCGGCATCAACCAGGAGTTTGAATCACCCTGTGGCCGGCAAAAAATCCTATACGCCGACTGGACCGCCAGTGGCCGGATGTTCGGTCCCATCGAACAGATGCTGAGTGGGGAAATCGCCCCTTTCGTGGGCAATACGCACACCGAAACCTCCGTAACAGGAACCACCATGACCCGGGCCTACCACGAGGCCCTCAAACTCATCAAGACCCACGTCAATGCCTCCACCGCGGATGCCATCATTTGCTATGGCTCGGGCATGACCAGTGTGGTGAATAAATTCCAACGCATCCTCGGCTTGCGCGTGCATGAGAAATACCGTGATCAGGTCACCCTTTCCGTCGTGGATCGGCCCATTGTGTTCGTCACCCATATGGAGCATCATTCCAACCAGACTTCCTGGATCGAAAGTGTGGCCGAGGTTCGGGTGATCAAAGCGACGACCGGGGGTCTGGTCGACCTTGATCACCTTGCCGCTCTCCTCGAGCAATACCGCGAACGCAAAGTGAAAATAGCCGCTGTCACCAGCTGCTCCAATGTCTCGGGTTTGCTCACTCCCTACCACGCGATCGCCGGCCTGATGCATCGGGCCGGAGGAGTCTGTTTCGTCGATTTCGCCGCCAGTGCGCCCTACATCGCCATCGATATGCACCCGACCGGGCGACCGGACGAGTATCTCGACGCGATCTATTTCTCACCGCATAAGTTTCTCGGCGGTCCCGGCACCAGTGGTGTGCTCGTATTCAACAAAAAGCTCTACACCAACCGGGTGCCCGACAACCCGGGCGGCGGCACGGTCGACTGGACCAACCCCTGGGGCGAGCACAAGTATTTCGACGACATCGAGGCCCGCGAGGATGGCGGCACGCCCGGTTTTACCCAGGCCATCCGCACCGCGCTGTGCATCCGCCTCAAGGAGGCGATGGGCGTGGCCAAAATCCTGCAACGAGAGCATGAGTTGCTCGACTTGGTTTGGGACCGTTTGAAGGCCATCCCCGGTCTGCATATTCTCGCCGACCAGCATCGTGATCGGCTCGCCATCATCTCCTTCTACATTGATGACCTGCACTACAACCTGGCCGTGCGGCTGCTCAATGATCGCTATGGCATCCAGACCCGCGGGGGCTGCTCCTGCGCCGGCACCTACGGACACTATCTGTTGCACGTCTCGCGGGCGCATTCCAAATCCATCACCGAACAAATCAACCGGGGCGACAAGACCGAGAAGCCCGGATGGATACGCCTGTCCTTGCATCCCACGACAACGGATGCCGAGGCGTTGCATCTTGTCGAAGCCATTGCCGCTCTGGCGGAAAGTCACCGCACTTGGGCGCAGGATTACACCTATGAGCCGACCACCAACGAATTTACCCACCGGACTTCCACTGGCGCCATCGGCCGGCGGATTCAGGAATGGTTCGATGAGTTTGGCCAATCCGCGGTCGTGGCCGACAAGTGGGAGGCCATGGGTCTCGGTTACGAAATCTGATGGCTGATTGGCCGGCGCCTACGGGCCAAACGCACTCGCCTGACGCGTCAGCTGCTGTTCCATCGACCCGCAGACCAGATTACAGAGTTGGGGAATCGTGGGGTCGCTGATCCGGTAGTAAACCTGTAGGCCCTCCTTGCGCCGGGTGATAATCTGCGCCGCCGTCAAAGTATGGAGGTGGCGCGAAACATTGGCCTGGGTGCCGCCGGTGGCGTCCACCAGTTGACTTACATTCATTTCTCCGGCAAAAAGATGCTGAATCAGGCGCAGCCGCATCGGCTCACCGAGCACCGCAAAACGACCCGCAACGAGCAACAAAGCTTCTTCGGAAAGAGAACTGGTAAATTTTTTGGCCATGACGAAATAAGCCAAAACCACGCTTGACTTATTTACAAGTATATAAGTATATACGCATGTAGTTAATTTTACTTCCTCCCCTCCCACCCATGAAAATCGATTCCTTTATCCGTATCCTCGCCGGCTGCATGGTCCTGCTCAGTGTCGCCCTGGCCCACTTCGTCAGCCCTTGGTGGCTGCTCCTCACCTGCATGATCGGGGTAAACCTGATTCAATCGGTCTTTACCGGTTTCTGCCCGCCCTCGCTGGTGTTGCGCAAGCTCGGTTGGCTCGACGATGCCGGTATCATCCATTGGGGCGGCAAATCCTGATCTCCATTCCCATGTCCTCCACTCTCCTGCGTTTTGTTTTGCCGGTGCTGCTTGGTCTTTTGGCCGGAGCCGCGCTCGGCTACTATGGTTCCTGCACTTCCGGAACCTGTCCGCTGACTTCCACCTGGTGGCGCGGCGCCATCTACGGGGGCGTGCTCGGCGCACTCTTCGCCTGGGGCAACCGGTCAATTTGATTCCCATGTTCAACTCAGCTTCCCTTTTCCACCTGCTGCTCTCCGGTGCAATCCTGCTGACCGGCGCGGCTTCCGCGGCCACGGTGTGGTCAATTGATGCAGCGGTGGCGACCGCGCTGGAACACAGCCCCGACACTCAAATTGCCCGGGAACGCATCGCGGGTGCCCAGGCCATGGTCGCCCAAACCGGGTCCGCCTGGTATCCGCAACTTTCCCTGCATGGGGGCTATACGGAAACCAACAGTCCGATGATGGCGTTTGGTTCCATCCTCAACCAGCGCGCTTTTAATTTCGGTTTGGATTTCAATCAGCCCGGTCGCATCGACAATTTGAATGCCACGGGCACGGTGGCCTACAATCTTTACAGCGGAGGGCGAGCCACCGCTCAGCGCAATGCCGCGCATGCGGGTGAATCGGCCGCCACCCACGACCTGCAGGCCGCCCAACAGTCGCTCGCGGCGGAAGTCGTCAAAGCAGTCCTGAATGTGCAGAAGGCCCGCAAGGCCACCCTCGCAGTGGAGGCGGGCGTCAAGGCCTACGAGGCCGCGGTCGCCGCCGCGCGCGCCCGCTACGACGCCGGCCAAATGCTCAAGGCCGACCTGCTCAGCTTGGAGGTCCAACTCGCCCAAACCCGCGAGGCCCTGATCGCCGTCCGGCAGGGTGCCCAGTTGGCCCAACATGCCTTCTATTTCGTGCTCGGCCTCGATGCTTCCAATGAAACGGCAGAGTTCATCGAAAACGATCCCGCACTCACCCGTCTCTCCCTGCCGCAGACCTTGGATTACTCCACCCGACCGGAACTGCTGGGCCTGCAGGAACGCCTCAAGGCCGCCGAGTCCATGGTCATCGCGGCTCGGGGCGGTCGTAAACCCACGGTCAACGCCTTTGCCTCCTACCAATATGACCAGGGCTGGCAAACGGACCGTCACGGCGATAGTTGGCTCGCCGGCGTCGCCATTGATCTGAACATTTTCGACGGTGGCGCCACCTCGGGCAAGATCCGCCAAAGCTCGGCCGAGGTGAATCAGGTCAAAGCCATGATGCGCAAGGTCACCCTGGGCATCGGCCTGGAGGTCCAACAAGCCCGCGATACTCACACCAACGCGCTCGAGCGCCTGGCAGTCAGTGCCCAATCCGTCGCTCAAGCCGAGGAAAGCGCGGCCCTGACCCGCGCCCGTTTTAAGAGCGGGGCGGTGCTCACGGCCGAGTTGATCGGCGTGGAAAGCCGCCTCATCGAGGCCCGCCTCCGGCAAACCGTGGCGGCTGCCGATGAACGCGCCGCCTTGGTCGAACTCCGCCTTGCCCTGGGCCTAAATCCCCTCAACTAAACTTTATTTAAACATGAATCGTTCCAGCCTGCTCCTGCTTTCCCTCGCCAGCCTGCCATGGCTCGCTGCCTGCAACCGTCATGAACCGGCA
>JAIPJW010000057.1 GCA_021734075.1 Cephaloticoccus sp. | reverse complement strand
GATCCGTTCCGGTTTCACCCCACTCTCGGACCACGAGGGCGACCACGTGGCACCCGGGTGCACGCAGCAGACCCGCACTCCCTTGTCCTTGGTTTCGGCGCGCAGCACCTTGGCCAGACCGGTCACGCCAAATTTGGCCGCGCAATAGGCCGTCGCGTTGGGATAAGCACCCAAGCCGGCGATCGAACTCATGAAAAAGATGTCGCCCAGCTTCTTTCGCAGCATCGCGGGCAGGAATGACTGCGTGACGAGAAACGCACTGCGCAGATTCACCGCAATCATGCGGTCAAACTCCGCCACCTTCGTCTGGGCGAACGGGGCCATGGTGAAGGCTCCCGCATTGTTGATCAGCACGTCCACGGGCCCGCAGGTTTTGGTCACATCCCGTTTGAGCCGGGCCACCGCGGACTCGTCGCTGACATCACAGGTGAAAGTGGCGGCACTGGCACCAAATTTGATGCACGCGCGGGCGACGATCTGCAATTTGCGTTCGTTCCGCGCGACCAACACAAGCTGGCTGCCGGGGATTTCCCGGGCAAAGGTCCGGGCGATCGCCGCGCCAATGCCCTGCGACGCGCCGGTGATGAGAATGGTCGGTTGCTTCATATCTTCCTCTTTATCTTTATCATTCTCTTAATCTCTTTGGTCGCATTGGAGAACGATAAAGATCAAGCGAAAGATTGGTTTCAGCAGAGCAGCGAACCGAAATCCATGAAGTCGGCCTTGAAACCATCGGGCACCCCCTTGCAGATCACACTCACGGCATCGTGGGAATGCAGCGACTCCAGATGTGAGCAGGCGATGCGGAAGTCCGCAATGCGCTTGTCGGCATCAAATGACATGTAGAGCAGCCGTGCCGCATCCTCGACAAATTTCAGGTAGGCCCCGTTCAACTCCGCAAAGGCCTGCTCGTCCTCCCGCTTGACCATCACCTGCGTCTCGGTCGCCAGGGCCCGCAGGCAGAGCGCGTGGATGTCCTCGATCCAGATCTTTTTCCCCTCCGTTTCCTCGACCGTGATGCGCGCCTTGCTGCGCTGGGAATGCGGCACGGTGTAGGCGCCGCGCTTGTCCCGGGCATGCTCGGAAAGTTCGGCGGAACAGGGACAGGCCGAGGAATAGACAAAATCAAAATGGATGAAGCGCCGGTAGCGTCCATCCCGGGTCATCACGCCCTCGAAAGCCACATTGTAGAATTGGTAGCCGGAGAGTCCGCTGCGCAAACTTTCGCGCAACATCGGATAGGAAAAGGCGATTTTCAACCGGGCATCCTTGGTCTCAACCTTGCGCAGGTAACCCTTGAGAATTTTACCCATCCACTCGCCGGTCGTCACCCCGTCCTTGTGCTCGTAAAACGTGCGCATGATCCGGCTCATGTTGATGCCCTTCAGCTCGGCCTCCAGGGACACCGTGCCCGTGACACTGGTCTCCAGGGTGAGTATCTTACCCGCCTTGGTCCGGTATTTGAGCGGCAACTTGAAATTGTGGATGCCCACCTGCTGGATTGGCACATTCGCGCCGTGGATGGCATCGTGTGACGCCTCCATCATGTCGGGCAATGTGGCGCGGTAGGCGGACGTGGCGCGGAATTTCGTGTCGTAGGTCCGCTTGATTTTCGCGGGCGAGCCATCCGCCGAGCGGTGGAGATACATAGGTTTCTTCTTCATGTCGTTTTTGTGCTTCAGGCCAGGCGGTTGTGACGATAACCGTAGCCCCGCCAAATGCAGGGTTAGCTGACCTCGGGTCCAAAGTATTCCGCGTAGTTGCGCGGGGTTTCGTATAACCGCACGCAGTGCAGCTTGCCGCGGGGGATGAGGGGTTCGATCTGCTGCCAGAAGGCGATGGTAAGATTTTCCGTGGAGGGAATGATGCCCCGCAAAAAAGGGACCTCCTCGTTCAAGTTGCGGTGGTCGCACTTGTCCACCACCGCAGTGTTCAGGATCTTTTTCAATTCACCCAGGTCGATGAGATAACCGGTCACGGGATCGGGTTCCCCCTTCAGGGTGACCTCGAGCACGTAATTGTGGCCATGCCAGTGCGGGTTCGTGCACATGCCGTATTGCGCCTTGTTCCACGCCTGACTCTTTGTGGGGTTGTGCAACCGGTGGGCCGAGTTGAAATGCACCTGCCGGGTGATGAACACCGTGCCCTTGAGCGGACGCACCTTGGCGGCCGGCCGGCGGGAACCGGTGGTCTGGGTTGAACTGCGGCGCTGGGAAGGGGCGGGCATGAAGTGTCAGAGGTAGCACAAAACATCCACAGGTCAATTGCTCCGGAAAGATATGGGCCGCCAAGTCGTGTTTCGGGTTGAACCACGAATCGGAGCGCGCTGAGTTGGGGGGAACCATTTCCCCCCGGCCCCCATCATGAGAATCCGCAAAGCCCTCGTCACCGCGGCCAACCCGCGCCAACGCACCCTCCCGTTGCAAACTCTGGTCGATCCCCAGGGTGAACCCAAGACCGCCTTGCAAATTGTGCTGGAAGAGGCCGCCGGGGCCGGCATTGAGGAATTTTGCGTCGTGGTGTGCCCGGGCGATGAAGTCCCCTATGCGGAGGCCTGCGGGAACCTGCGCTCGGCCGTGCGGTTTGTCAGTCAGGCGGAACCACGGGGTTATGGCCACGCCGTCCTCTGTGGACGCGCCTTCACCGGCAGCGAGCCGTTCTTGCACCTCGTCGGCGATCATTTGCATGTCGCCCAGGGCAGGACCAGTTGCGCCCGGCAGTTGCTCGATGTCGCCGCCAAGGAAAACGCCTCGGTCTCGGCCGTGCAACCCACCCGGGAAAGTCAGCTCACCTCCTATGGGGCCATTGGCGGACGCCTGGTCGGAGGGGACCAGCCCCTTTACCAGATCGACGCGGTGCTGGAAAAGCCGTCCCCCACCGTCGCGGAACAACAGTTGATTGTCCCCGGACTGCGGGCGGGCTTCTATCTTTGTTTCTTCGGTCTCCATGTGCTCAGCCCCGAGATTCTGGACTTGCTCGAGGCACAACTGGCGGCCGCCCCCGACCGGCCCCTTGGTCTCTCGCCCGCGTTGCACAGCCTGGCAGAACGGCAGCGCTACCTCGCCTTTACCGTGGCCGGTCGCCGCTATGATATTGGCGCACCCTACGGTCTGCTCCTCGCCCAATTGGCCCTCTCGCTTTCCGGGCGGGAACGAGATCGCGTCCTCACCCAACTCGTCGAATTGCTCGCCCTGCGGCCAACCGAATCATGAACCTGCATGTCATGGACATCATCGACTCGGAGGACGAGGCGACCCGCAACCTCGCCATCGAGGAGTGGTGTCTGCACCGATCGTCCGCGGAGCTGCTGGCCGCCTGTGCCCAGCTCGACCGGTATCGGCGAACCGAGTCCAACTTGTATAAACGGGTCCGCGCCCTGTTCTTCATTTCGGCGATTCATCGTTATCATCTGGCAGCCCACCCGGAAATTTCGCGCATCGGCCGGGTGCCCTACACGGGGTTTTGCCATCTGCTGGCCCGGCGCTTCGAGGAGGCGATTGCCGTTTTCCAACGCGCCCAAACCGAACATGGGCCCAGCGAAACCCTGTCCAGTGCCCTCGCCGCCGCGCATCACGCCCTCGCCTTTCAGACCCTTGCAGACCAGGTGCGACGCACCGTCAGGTCCACCCGGGGCAATGCCTGGATGTTTCGGCTGGGCCACCCCTTGGACCAACCCCTGCGCGTCCGACCGGAACTGCTGGCGCGCGGACCCGACCTGCAACCTCTTCCCGTGCTGCGGGAGCGCACACCCGTGCGCATGGATCTGACGCACTGCGGTTGGAGTGATATTTTCTTTCTGGGCATGGATTATCCGGAAGGCGCGCGGGTGCTCAATATTTCGATTGATCTGGGCGTGCACGGGCGTGATGCCGCACCACGTGCCCCCGTGGAGGCCTATCTGCGCGTGATCGACGAGCCGGTCATTCGGCTCGCCAGCGTGGATCTCGAGGCCAGTGCCTGTCTCTCAACCCTGGATGAGGTTTTTGATTTCGGTCGCGACTACCTCGGTCTGCTCAAGGCCGCCATCATCGCCGCCGGTCTCGTGCCTCCGGGGATCGAGCGCTCGGGGGCGAGTCTGGCGGAACTGCTGGGAGCAATTTTCGGTCCCGGTCGGGGTTTCGAGCTGGTCAGTAATGTCAACCGCATCCCCAAGGGTTCCCGGCTGGCGGTTTCCACCAATCTCCTTGGTGCCCTGATCGGGGTGTGCATGAGGGCCACGAGCCAGATCGCCTCCTTGTCCGGCCCGATGGACGAGGGAGAACGCCGCAGCGTCGCTGCCCGCGCCATCCTCGGCGAATGGCTCGGCGGTTCCGGCGGCGGCTGGCAGGACTCCGGTGGTCTCTGGCCCGGCATCAAGCTGATCGAGGGCGCCCCGGTCGAACCCGGTGACCCGGAGCACGGGATCAGTCGCGGGCGCTTGCTCCCCCGGCACACATTGCTCGGGCTTGACCGCATTCCCGCCGAATCACGCCGGAAATTGCAGGCCTCCCTCGTGCTCGTGCATGGCGGCATGGCCCAGAATGTCGGTCCCATCCTGGAAATGGTGACCGAGAAATATCTGCTGCGGGGCCGGGCCGAATGGGCTGCGCGGAATCGCGCGGTAAAAACCCTTGATGATATCCTGGCGCTGCTGGCCGCGGGTGAAATCCGCGGGTTGGGTGCGGCCCTGACCGAGAATTTTAGCGGTCCACTGCAAACCATCATCCCGGCGGTCACCAATCTCTACACCGAACGTTTGATCGAACGCACCCGCGCTGCCTTTGGGGATGATTTCTGGGGATTCTGGATGCTCGGCGGCATGTCGGGCGGCGGCATGGGCTTTATTTTTGCCCCGGAACGCCGGCTTGAGGGCCAGGAGCGACTGCTCGAAATCATGCTGGCCACGAAGCGTGAACTGCAGGCCGCCCTGCCCTTTGCGATGGACCCGGTGGTCTATGATTTCGCCATCAACGAGGCGGGATCCGTCGCCGCCTTGTTGACGGGCGCTGAAGCTGTGCTGCCCCTCGGCTATTATGAGCAGGTCATCCCCCATTGTTTGCGACGCGCGGCGAAAGATTTGAGTGGGCGCGAACGTGGAGACTTGCAGCAGTTCACCCATGCCACCCGCACTCAACCGGAATTCTCCGGCGTCATGACCACGCTGCTCGAGCGGATGTTGCCGGCGGAAGACACCGGCCGGACCAGTGGCCGCCACTTGACCGGATTGCTCCTGGCCAACGGCTTTGACCGCACCCAGCACGAACAAATTCGCAGCGAGCTGCGGGCCGGTCGCATCGGGCTGGCGATGAACCGGCTGCCGGCCACCACCCGCATCGAGGACGTTGATGCCAGCGGCCTTTTTGATGCGATCCATCCGGCCGCTGATTTTCGGGTGCAGGGTGAAGCCGCCCTGCGCCGCGGCGAAGTCGCCATGCTGACCTACGCCGCGGGGGTCGGCAGCCGCTGGACCCAGGGCGCCGGCGTCGTCAAGGGCCTGCACCCGTTCACCAAACTGGGCGGCCGGCAGCGCAGTTTTCTGGAGACCCATCTGGCCAAGACCCGGCAAATCGCGACGCGGCTGGACACCGTGATCCCGCACATTTTCACCACCAGCCATCTGACCCATGAGCCGATCGAACAATGGGTGCGGGCCAACGCCGGTTCCGCGTGGGAACGCGAGGTGTGGCTTTCCCCGGGACGCTCAATCGGGCTGCGCATGGTGCCGACCGTGCGGGATCTGCATTTCGCCTGGGAGGAAACCGCACAGCAGAAACTGGATGAGCAAAAGGAGAAGATGCGAGAGAGCGTGCGCGCGGCCCTCACCGGCTGGGCGCGCAACCTCGGTGAAGGTTCGGACTACACCGACAATCTGCCCGAACAATGTCTGCACCCCGTCGGCCATTGGTTTGAGATCCCCAACCTGCTGAAGAACGGCACCCTCGCCCGCCTGCTCAAACGGCATCCCCGTTTGAACACCCTCGTGGCTCATAATGTGGATACCCTCGGGGCGACCCCGGACCCGGCCTTGCTCGGGTGGTTTCAGGACAGTGGCGCCACGCTGGGCTGGGAGGTGATATCCAAGCGAATCGAGGACCACGGGGGCGGTCTCGCCCGGGTCGACGGGCGCTTGCGCATTGTCGAGGGGCTCGCCTTGCCCCGCGAGGAGGACGAGTTCACCCTCAGCTATTACAATTCCAACACCTGCTGGGTGAACATTGACCGGTTGCTCGAGGTCTTTGGCCTCACCCGCGATGATTTGGCGCACGAGGAGCGCACCGCCGCCGCCGTGCGACGCCTGGCCGCGCGGTTGCCGACCTATGTGACCTTGAAGGACGTCAAGAAGCGTTGGGGCCAGGGACAGGAGGATGTCTATCCGGTTGCTCAATTTGAAAAACTTTGGGGCGACATGACTGCCCTGCCCGAGTGCACCAGCGCCTTCGCCCTCGTGCCCCGCGCCCGGGGTCAACAACTCAAGGATCAGGCGCAACTCGATAGTTGGCAACGCGATGGTTCGGCCGCCTACATCGAATCGCTCTGCGCGTGGTGAGATTGGGTGCAATTTTGTTTGGCTCCTGGCCTGCGCCGCCTACATGACTCATCCATGGCGATGCGTTTTTGTATTCTGGGCAGTGGCAGTTCGGGCAACAGCGCCCTGCTGCAGACCGCCGGGACGCAGGTGTTGGTGGATGCGGGCTTTTCCACGCGTAAACTGGGCCAACTTCTGGAGGGTGTGGGGCAAGGATTGGAACGGATCGACGCGATTTTCCTCACCCATGAACACGGTGATCACGCTGCCGCCGTTGAGGGGCTGAAGAAGTTTCCCCACATCCGCATCTTTGCCAACGCCGCCACGGCCCGCGCCATTCAGTCGCGCCTCAGTCACCGCCCGGACTGGCAATTGTTCGAGACCGGCACGGCCTTCCGTTTTCGCGATCTGGAGATCACCAGTTTTGCCGTGCCGCACGATGCCCAGGATCCCGTGGGCTTCCGCTTCAGCAACGGCCTGCGCGATGATCTGATCAGCCCGCTGCGTTGCCTGGCCTGGTTGACCGACCTGGGGCATGCGCCAATGCACATTCATGAGCATCTGCGCGAAGCCGATGTCGTCGTGGTCGAGGCCAATCACTGTGCGAATCTGCTCAAGGCGGACAACAAGCGGCCCTGGTCACTCAAGCAGCGCATCAGTGGACGCCATGGGCATCTCTCCAACCAGAGCGCCTGTGAGTTGCTCACCAGTATCGCGAGTCCCCGTTGGCGCCATATTTACCTCACGCACCTGAGTCGCGACTGCAACAGCCTCGAGGCGGTGCAGGCCGCCTTCGCCCCCATGCGGGCCACCTTGAGTTGCGAGTTCTCCATCGTCGCCCCCGGTGAGGGCACCCCGTTTTTCGACCTGCTTTGACCCAGGCCCTGCTTGAAATCTCCTGCCCTTTGAACCAACCTGCACCCATGCGCTCCAAACTATCCGCCTTGCTCGCCTTTTTTCTCGTGGCCGCCAGTCCCGCCCTTGCCGCCTGCCCCTGCGGCGATGATTGTGCGTGCGGCAAAAATTGCACCTGTGAGAAAACCGACTCTGCGCCCGCCGAGGTGACCCATCCGCTGCAAGGTGTGGTCAAGGCCGTCATGGCCGATCGGGGCATGCTGCTCGTAAAACATGAGGAAATCCCCGGGGTCATGGGCGCCATGACCATGGCATTCCGCGTGGATGAAGCCACGCTCACTGCCGCTCAAAAAGACGTCGCGGTCACCGGTCTCCTCGTCAAACGGGACGGAAAATTCTGGCTGATCGACGCCAAGTTTGCTTCAGCCGCAACGAAGTAATCAGGCGGTCACGCCGCGCTCCATCCAGTGCGCCAGCGATTTCCGCAAAGTCGTCCGCGCCCGGTAAAGGCGCGACTCGACCGCCTTGGTCGTCGTGCCGGTGACTTGGGCAATCTCGGCCTGCGACAGTCCTTCAAATTCAGCCAGGATCACGGCGGTGCGCAAATCCCGCGGCAATTCACTGATCGCATCGCGCACGGCCATCGCCTGTTCCTTCCGTTCCATCCTGCCGGCACTGGTCTCGGTTTCACCCGCCCCGCTCCACGCATCCAAAGTGACCTCCGGACGTCGCCGCCACCAACGCAGCCGGTTGCGGGCCAGATTAACCGCGATGGAAAACAACCAGGGCTTGAAATCCGCCCCGGCGCGAAAACGGGCCCGTTGCTCCCAAACCCGCACAAAAGTGTCCTGGGCCAAATCCGCCGCCTCGTGCCCGTTGTGCATAAAGCGCATGAGCAGGCCTTTGACCGGCAGTTCCCATCGATCCATGAGCATGCCGAGGGCAGCTTCATCCCCCGACTGCACCCGCCTCATGAGTTCGCCGTCTTCTTTCAAGGGCGCACCTGCAGGCTGGGGGCTCCGTGGTGATCGTAGTCTGCCACCTTCGGCAACACCACGGCCAGATAACGCGGGCCCTCCTCGGGCGACATCAACGCGGCAACTTTTTTGAAATGTTCCGTCATCGAACGCTCACAAACCTCTTCCAGACGAGCAATCTCCGGCGCCGGCGCATGGTGTTCCCGCGCGTCGAGAATCGCCGCACAATGCGCCGAACATTCCACATGGTAGTCCTCATGCAGGCGCTTGATGGCGGCGAACTGGGCGTCGGTGAGTTTGAAATCGGACCTCAACCACGCCATCGCATCCCGATCCGCCAGGGCCTCGCGCACCGCCTTGGGATCGCGGCTGGCCGTGTAGAACACCCCGTAGGACAGCCCGCAGGCCGCCATAATCAATACCGCGGTGAGCAACAGATTTTTCATCGCTGCACCAGCATGGCCCGGGCATCGAGCGAATGCACATAATCCGTGACCAGGGCGTCCCGCTGCTCCTGGGCCTGCGCGCGCGCTTGCCAGTGTCCCGACCACGCTCCCACTACCAGGGCCAACGCCAGCAACCCGCCCGCGGGAATCGCGTGGGTCCGCAGAAAACCAATCCAGGCGGCATCATCCCTGCGCTCGGCAATTTTCTGCCAAACCAGCCCGCGAAACGCCGGTTCACGCGTCGGGTTCACCTGCCAGTTGGTCAGGGTATTTTGCAGGGATTTTGGGGAATCGGTGGATTTCATGGTTGTTGGTCCTCACCTGACTATAAACCGCGGGGCTGAAAATCCCGCGAAAAATTTCAAGGGATTCGGTCTTTGCCGGGTTAGTGATGGGTGACACCACATGCGTCTCCCGCCGATTATCACCGTTTTTAGCCTGTCCGCCACCGTTTTCCTCAGTGGTTGCCACACGGCACCCCAGGGCTACGAACAGGCCGCCCGGGATCAACTCGATCAAGTCGCCTATGCGCATGCAGCGACCGTGCGGCCCGATCCTTCGACCTTGACCGCCCAGTCCACTCCGGCCGATTACCTGCGCTTTGCCCTGCAGAATCATCCCCAGGTTGCGGTTGCGCATGCCCGCTGGCGCGCCCAAGTCGCCGCCATCAGCCCGGCCCGTTCCCTCCCCGATCCCAAACTGACCTTGCAGGCCGATATTGCCAATACCGTCATGTCGGTGATGCCCGGCATCATGTTCGACTTCATGTCCACCGGTAAGCGCGACGCCATGGGCCGCGAAGCCGCGGCCGGCGCGGAAGTGGCCCGGACCCAATTTGATGCCGCGACCCAGCAGGTCGCCACCCAACTCCGCAAGGCCTGGATTGAACTCGCGTATGTTGATGCAGCCCGCGATCTGCACGGTGAAGCCGCCAACAGTGTCGCACAATCAATCGCCCTCGCGGAAGCCGACTATGCCACCGCCCCATCAGGCATGGGTCTGGGTCAGCAAATCGAACTGCAAAACGAACGCGCGGAACACCATGTGCATCATGCCATCCTGAGCGACCGGTTGCAGGCCGCCCGAATTGCCTTCAAGTCCGCCCTGGGCTTGCGCCCGACCGATCGCGATCCCCCCTGGCCCGAGTTTCCCATCTCGGCTGAAACCCTCCCCTCCGACGAGGCGCTGTGGCAACGCATTGAATCGCGCAATCCTGCGCTGATCACCCTGCGCGCCATGGTCGAGCAGACGGTTGCTGCCGTCGCCGTGGCCAACCGGGCCGGCACCCCGAACTTCAGTCTCGGGGCCATGGTCGATGTGAGGGCGAACCCGCTGATGGTGCGCCCCACGGCCAGTCTTTCCCTCCCGATCTGGCGGACTCGCATTGCCGATCAAATCGCCGCCGCCCAGGCCCAACAGGACGCCGCCACCGCCACGGTGGCCAGCGCCGAACTCGATCTGGCCGCCCAATTGGCCCGCTCGCTCTACGATATTCACCGCCTCGACCGCATGCTCCGTTACCTCGATCAAACCGCCCTGCCCAATCTTGACCGCATGGTCGCCGCCGCCACCGCCGGTTATGCATCCGGCATGGGCAAAGCCGTGGCGGTCACCAACGCCGACACGCGCCGCACCCTCCTCCTGCTCAACCAGATCGATCTGCTGCGCGAACGGGCCGATGCCGTCACCGATTTGCTTTTCCTCTCCGCCGACAACACCCCCGTCGGTTTCAATTTCAGTCAAAACTGACCCCTCTTCATATCATGCGCACCACGAAATCCCGCTTTTCCCTCTTCGACCTTCCGGGGCTCCCCACCTGGGCGAAAGGGCTCTTTCTCTTTCTCGTTCTCGCGGCATTAAGCGTAGCGATCGTCCACGCCGCCGAGCCGCAACTCTATACCTGCGGCATGCATCCGCAGATCATCAAAGAAGAACCTGGTGACTGCCCGATCTGCGGAATGAAACTCACTCCCATTCGCAGCAATTCCGGCGGAAAAGCCTCTGGCGCACCCAAGATCAAATACTACCAATCGTCCATGATTCCCGGCGAAGTCAGTCCGAAACCGGGCAAGGATTCGATGGGCATGGATCTGGTGCCGGTTTACGCCGAAGCAAACTCCGATGCCGCTGCCATCCACATCGATCCCGTGACGATCCAACGGATGAATCTGAAGACTGGTCTCGTCACCCGTGGACCCGTGATTCGTGAATTTCGCACCGTCGGCAGTGTGGTTTATGACGAGACGGGATTGCGCGACATCACCACCAAATACGAAGGCTGGATTGAGAAACTCTACGTCAACACGACTTGGGCCACCGTGCGGGCGGGCGATCCGCTCTTCGAAATCTATTCACCCGATCTCTATAATGCCGGGCTCAACTACGTGGTCGCACTGCGTAGCGAGGGCACGACCGGGGGATCGATCACCCGATCCGCCCTCACCCGGCTGCAGCTCTTCGACGTGCCGGCCGCAATCATCGCACAGTTGCAATCCACTCTCGAGGTGCCGCGCACCTTTGTCTTCCGTGCCCCCTCGAACGGGGTGGTCATCGAAAAGATGGCCTTGGCCGGTCAGATGATGAAACCCGGCGAACGCATCTTCCGGCTCGCCGATCTCTCGCAGGTCTGGATTGAGGCCCAAATCTATGAGCAGGACCTGCCCTTTGTCCAAGTCGGTCAGGACGCCACAGTCCACGTCTCCTACGGATCGGAAAAAATAATTCAAGGTCAAGTGGACCTGCTCCTGCCCCAAGTCGAAGATCAGACGCGCACCACGACCGCAAGGATCGTGCTCCCCAATCCCGACGGCACCCTGCGGCCCGGCATGTATGTTGATGTGCGCTTCAACGCCCAAATCGCCACGGATGCGGTGCTCGTGCCCGATCTTGCCGTGCTGCGCAGTGGTGAACACAACACCGTTTTTCTGGCCAATGATGATGGTTCTTTCGAACCCCGGGAAGTTAAGCTCGGTGCCCGCACCCAAGGCAATCTCTACCAAGTGCTCGATGGCCTTGCGGGTGGGGAGCGAGTTGTCACTTCGGGCCAGTTCATGCTCGATTCCGAAAGCCAGTTGCGCGACGCCATCCAAAAGATGCTGCGCACATCCGCCGCAAAAACAACCGAACGCGCCATGCCGCCCGCCACGGATAATACCAGTGGGGACCGTGAAAAGACGATGCTGACTCCCGACACCAGTGAGCTTTTGAAAACGCTGGCCTTTGCCACCATTGACGGAGGGGACGCTCTCGCTCTGGACGACCTTGCAGGATACCAAAATAATCTCCCGGCCATGCGCCGGGCCCTCTCCGCATTTTTACAGGCCCACCCGCGGGTGGCAGCTGGTCCGCTGGCCGGATTCATCCGCAACATTCCGGAACCCATCGATTTGGCAACCGCTCGCCAGGATTTCGCCATTTTGAGCACGGCCATCGCCGATCTCGCGCGCGAAAATCACCTGCACCACACGGAAGGTCTCCACCTTTTCGAATGTCCGATGGCTCCGCAGGTGGGCACCGGTCGTTGGTTGCAGCGCGAAGCCGAACTTCGCAATCCGTTCTTTGGTTCCGATATGCTCACCTGCGGCGAGGAAATCCCCTGATCAAGCTTCGGGAAGTGTCACGTAATACGTGACACCTCCCCCGGCCCAACCCGCCAACTTTACCTTCATGCTCGCCAGTATCATCAATTTTTCGCTCCGGAACAAAGTGCTCGTGCTCGTCGGCATCGTGGCGCTTGTGCTCAGTGGTGTGTTCGCCCTCCGGAACATCCCCCTCGATGCGATCCCCGATCTCTCCGATACCCAGGTGATCATCTACACCGAGTGGCCGGGGCAGGCACCGCAAATCGTGCAGGATCAACTGACCTACCCGATCACCACCAAAATGCTCTCGGTGCCGAAATCCAAGGTCGTGCGCGGTTACTCTTTCTACGGCTACTCCTTCGTCTATGTAATTTTCGAAGACGGCACCGATCCCTATTGGGCGCGCAGTCGCGTCCTGGAATATCTCAACGGCATTGCCGGTGAACTTCCGGCCAAGGTCACGCCCCGGCTCGGCCCCGACGCCACCGGCGTGGGTTGGGCGTTCATGTATGCGCTCAACTCGAAAACGCACGACCTCGCGGAACTGCGTTCGATGCAGGATTGGTTCCTGCGCTACCAGTTGGCCAGTGTGGAGGGCGTCGCCGAGGTCGCCTCCGTCGGCGGGTTCGTGAAGCAATACCAGATCACCGTCGATCCACACCGGCTGCATGCCTTCAACCTTTCGATCAGTGAAATCGCAATGGCGGTGCAACGTAGCAATGCGGAGGTCGGGGGCCGTTCAATCGAAATGGGCGAAAAAGAGTTCATGTTGCGCGTCCGCGGATACGCGGAAGGCCCGGAGGATTTTCGCAAGGTGGTGGTCGGGCGCGGTCCGGGCGGCACGCCCATCTTGCTGGGTGACGTCGCCAATGTTCAGATCGGTCCCGATATGCGGCGGGGCATTGCCGAACTGAACGGCGAAGGGGAAACCGTCGGCGGTATCGTGGTGGTGCGCTATGGCGTGGACACCCGCAAGGTCATCGAGGAGGTGAAGGCAAAACTCGATCAGGCCATGAAAAGCCTGCCCGACGGAGTGGAATACACGATCGTCTATGACCGCACCGCTTTGATCGACCGGTCCGTCAAAACGCTGACGAGCACCCTGATTGAGGAAAGCTTGGTGGTCGCCTTGGTCATCATCATTTTCCTGATGCATTTCCGCACTGCCCTGGTCCCCATACTCATTCTGCCCATTGCCGTCCTGTCCTCCTTCATCATCATGTATTTTCAGGGCATCAGCCTGAACATCATGTCCCTGGGCGGCATCGCCATCGCCATAGGGGTGTTGGTGGATGGAGTTATCATTCTGGTCGAAAACGCCCACAAGCACATGGAGCATGATCACGGGAAAAAACCGCACTGGGATATCATCCGTAATGCGGCGGTCGAAGTCGGACCGACCATCTTCTTTGCGCTGTTGGTCGTCACGGTCGCCTTCATGCCGATCTTCGCATTGCAGGAACAGGAGGGCCGGTTGTTCAAACCGCTCGCATTCACCAAGACTTATTCCATGGCCGCGGCCGCGCTGCTGGCCATTACTCTGGCCCCGGTCCTGATGGGTCTGTTCATTCGCGGCAAACCGCGACCCGAGGAGAAAAACCCCGTCAACCGTTTCCTCATTTGGCTTTACCACCCGTGTATTGATTTTGTCATCAAGTGGCGCCGCTTGGTCATCGCCGCCGCGGCCATCACCGTCGGTTGGGTTTTCTTTCCGTGGAACGCCTGGGTCGTCGAATCGTTGCCGGCTGGTGGCGTGAAAACTTTCGCAGCAAAACTCAATCCGGCATTCCCCTACCAAAGTATCGGCTCCGAATTCATGCCGCCGCTCTATGAAGGCGACTTGCTCTACATGCCGACAACATTTCCCGGCATCTCCCCCACCAAAGCTCGCGAGGTGCTGCAACAAACCGATCAAATCATCCGCACCTTTCCCGAAGTGCATCAGGTATTTGGCAAGATGGGCCGAGCCGAGACCGCCACCGACCCGGCGCCGATGGACATGATTGAAACCACCATCATGCTCAAGCCCGAGGAGGAATGGCCGGTCGTTGATATTGTCGACCTGGAGGGTCAAGTCATCGCTCATCGCCGGCGCACTACCGACGAACTGGTGACGGCACTGAACAATGCCGTGCAGATCCCCGGCCTCACCAATGCATGGACGATGCCCATCCGAACCCGCATCGACATGCTGGCCACCGGGATCAAAACCCCGGTCGGCATCAAGGTGGCAGGCCCCAGTCTGGTCGAGTTGGAACGCATCGCCGGCCAGATTGAAGCGATCATCCACCGGGTGCCCGGCACCAGCAGTGTTTTTGCGGAACGGGTGATGGGTGGTAATTACATCGAGCTCGACATTGATCGCGCCGCCATCGCCCGTTACGGCCTGACGGTGGGGGATGTGCAGGACGTTTTGCAGGTTGCCCTCGGCGGCATGCCACTCACCACCACGGTCGAGGGACTCGAACGCTACGGCGTCATTCTACGCTATGATCGCGATTACCGCGACAACCTTGAGGCCCTGCGCAACATCCTGATCCCCGTAAAGTCCATGGCCACTTCCTCCGTCATGGGTGGCACCTCAAACGACATGATGGCTCAGGTGCCGCTCAGCCAGTTGGCCAAGCTGAAAGTCGTGGCCGCACCCATGGGGGTGAAGAGTGAAGGGGCCGTGCCCAACGCCTGGATTTATGTGGACGTGCAAGGCGTCGACATCGGCACCTTTGTGCGCAACGCCAAGGCCGTCGTGGCGGATGCCCAACAAAAGGGCGAGTTGCAGATGCCGGTCGGCTATAGCCTCTTTTGGAGCGGTCAGTTTGAATACATGGAGCGGGCCAATAAACGGCTGCTCATCATCATTCCCGTCACCCTCGTGATCGTGGCCCTGCTCATTTTCCTTAGCACGAAGTCCTACGTAAAAACCGCCATCGTATTTCTGGCCGTGCCCTTCTCCCTCGTCGGAGCATTCTGGATGATCTACCTGCTGGAATATAATATGAGTGTAGCCGTGTGGGTGGGCATCATCGCTTTGGCCGGACTCGATGCCGAAACTGGCATGGTCATGTTGCTCTATCTTGATCTCGCCTACGATGAGCGCGTGCAGCAAGGCCAGATGCGCCACACCACTGACCTGCGCGAAGCGATTTACCACGGAGCCGTGCGTCGGGTGCGCCCCAAAATCATGACCGCTGCCACCACGCTTATCGCTCTGGTGCCGATCATGTGGAGCCACGGCACCGGGGCCGATGTGATGAAACGCATCGCGGCACCCATGGTGGGCGGTCTCACCACCTCTGTGTTCATGGAACTGCTCGTCTATCCCGCGATCTTCTTTCTCTGGCGCCGGCGAGAATTGCGTGGACCCAAGGCCGAAATCCAATCTGCCTAGACCGCAACGACCCACACCAATGGCCCGTGACGCCCACGAACTCGCCACCGAGCTCAACGCTCATCGCAACGCCTTCAAGGCGTTCCTCACCTCACGCGTGGGCTCAGCCGCCGAGGCTGAGGACATCTTGCAAAACGGTCTGGCCAAGGCCGTCCAGCGCGCGGATTCCGTGCATGACGAGGGCAACGTGGTCCCGTGGTTTTATCAATTGCTGCGCAATTCGATTGTCGATCACTACCGTTCCCGGGGCTCGAGCCAGCGGCGCCATGAAGGACTGGCGGAGATGATCGCCGCGCTCGGCGAGGATGTGGCGGCGGCTCCCAATGATTGGGCACCCCAGCTTTGCACTTGTCTTGCTGGCGTGGTGGGCACGCTGAAACCGCAACATGCCGAACTGCTCCGCCGCGTCGACCTCAACGGGGAGTCCGTGCAGACCGTCGCCCATGATCTCAAGCTGACTCCCAACAACGCCAGCGTGATTTTGCATCGTGCCCGCAAGGACCTGCGGGCGCGGTTGGTAACCTTCTGCGGGGAATGCGCTGACGGCGCCTGCCTCGACTGCGATTGTGCGGAACGTGACTGAATACGGTAAGATCTCCCGGTCGGTTCCGTTTATGGGGTGTCAAATCATGAACACCCACGATCATACTCCCCGCAGTTTCGTCATTCCGACGTTCCGCCCTCAACTCCCCATGCTCTTCCGCACGATCCGTGCGGCCATGGATCGTCGTCCCGGCCGGAAGCTCCGGTCTGCCTCCCCTGACCAGGCGCAGACCACCTCCCCCTACTATCATTCGCGACACACGTGTAAGATTGCGCCGGGTGAAACGTCTCCATTTTGAAAACACCTGCAAACCATGACCAAATCCACACCTTCCTCCCCTGTTCCCTCCTGCGGTTGCACTCGCTGCCACTGCGATCGCGGTCCCCGCTGCCGTTGCCACGACCTCAATGCGCTGATTGTCCTTGCCCTGGAGGATTATCGGCGCGCTTTACGCCGCAATCTCGCCACTTGATCCGCCGCCGATAAAACTCCACCCATGCGACACCTTGAACTAAAAGTGCCTCCCGTTGCGATGGGGTTGTTGCTGGGCGTTGGCATGTGGCTGGCCGCGCATTTCTTTCCCACGCTGCGCTACTCCTTCCCATTCGGGCGGACGATAGCCCTGGTCCTGACCCTGGGCGGTATACTCGTCGCGATCTTGGGCGTGATTTCCTTTCGCCGGGCCCGCACCACAGTGAATCCATTGGACCCCTCCGCGAGCACCACCCTGGTGATCGCGGGCATCTACCGGCTGACCCGGAACCCGATGTATCTCGGGATTCTCCTGGTCTTGCTGGGTTGGGCGGTCCACCTGGGGCACTTGCTCGCATTCCTGCTGGCCATGGCCCTCATCCCCTTGATGAACCGGCTGCAAATCATTCCGGAAGAGAGGGCTCTCACGGCGAAATTTGGTCCCGCCTTTGCCGCTTACCTAGCTCAGGTTCGGCGCTGGCTCTGATCCTTCCTGAAAATTCTTATGGAATATCTCATCGGTTTATCCCTGGCCTTGGCGGTCTCACTCTTCGCCCGCGTTACTGGTCTTGACCGGGACCGGGCCTTTTATCCGACGGTGATGATCGTCATCGCCGCGCTTTACGGGCTCTTTGCCATCATGGGCGGTCACCCCGGCGAACTGACCCTTGAGTGGATCATGATGGTCGGCTTCATCGTCCTCGCGACCTTGGGGTTCAGGTTCAATCTCTGGCTCGTCGTCTTGGCTTTGTTCGCCCACGGCGTGATGGACATTTTTCACGGACACCTGATCACGAACCCCGGTGTGCCGGTGTGGTGGCCCGGGTTTTGCAGCACCTATGACATCGCCGCTGCCGCTTGGCTCGCGTGGCTCCTGTGGAGGAGACCGGAAACCGTCCGGATGACTTGACCGCGAACGGGTCTTTTCTGGCGACACCCGACGTGCGTTCGCTTGCGCTCGAATTCGGTCGCTCGTAAGATTTTCCCGCGACTCCCGTCTCCCTCGGTGAAGAACCTATCCCATGCAACACGATCATTCCACTGCCCCCGCCTCTCCTGCAGTCGCCGAAACCCACGGGCACCATCACCATGGCTCCGCCAGCCCAGAGGGCTCAATTCCCGGTCCCGATGAACTGGTTTACATGGGCCTGCCGCACGAACGTTATCTGCGCCCGAAATTCTGGGTCGCCCTCGCCCTCAGTCTGCCGGTGTTCTTCATCGCCATGGGTTCGATGTTCGCCCCGCATTGGTTTCACCAGTTCAACGCCGATCTTCTGAACTGGACCCAGTTGGTCCTCACCACCCCGATCTTCTTTTGGTGCGGGGCACCCTTCATCCGGCGTTGGTGGATCTCGTTGCGCACGCTCGACACCAACATGTTCACCCTGACCGTCACGGGCACGGGTGCCGCTTATTTCTACAGCGTGTTTGCCGTGTTGTATGGCGACCACTTTCCGACCGCCCTGCGAGTCAGCCATGGTGCGCCGCTCTACTTTGAGGCCACGGCCTTCATCACGACCGTTGTTCTGCTCGGCCAGATCATCGAACAACGTGCCCACAGTCGCACTGATGCCGCCATCCGCGCCCTCATGGACCTGGCGCCCAAAACCGCCCACCTGATCGATCAGGCAGGCCACGAGACGGATGTGGCACTGGATAAGGTGAAGGTGGGGGACCGGCTGCGCGTTCGTCCGGGCGAACATGTTCCGGTCGATGGCACCCTCGACGAGGGGAGCAGTGATCTGGACGAATCCATGCTCACCGGTGAACCCGATGCCGTGACCAAGCGCAAAGGCGACAAGGTCAGTGCCGGCACGCTCAACACCACCGGTTCCTTCATCTTTACGGCCGCCCGCGTCGGCAAGGACACCCTCCTCGCCCAAATCGTGCGCCTAGTCGAGGAAGCCCAGGAGAGCGAGGCCCCCATCGCGCATCTCGCCGACCGCGTGTCAGCCTGGTTCGTGCCCCTCGTCGCGGGTATCGCGCTGCTCACTTTCCTCGGCTGGTTCTTCCTGGGTCCCGATCCCGCTTTTCTGCATGGCCTGCTGAACGGGGTCGCCGTCCTGATCATCGCCTGTCCCTGCGCCCTGGGTCTCGCCACGCCGGTGTCAATCGTGACCGGGATTGGCCGTGGGGCCCAGGCCGGCGTGCTGGTCAAGGACGCGGCGGTCCTCGAAAAGCTTGCCCATGTCGCCACCCTGCTGATCGACAAGACCGGCACGCTCACGGCCGGAAAGCCACAAGTGGTTGGCATCCATCCCCACTCAAATCTTGCCTCGTTCTCTTCATCTTTCTCCTCTTCCGAAGACGCCCTTCTCGCACTTGCCGCCGCTGCCGAGACTTCCAGTGAACATCCGCTCGCCCGGGCCTTGGTCCAAGCGGCGCGGGAAAAATCGCTCCAGCTTGCACCAAGCACCGATTTCCACGCCGAGTCCGGCCATGGTATCAGCGCGCGGGTCGAGGGCAAAACCGTCTTCGTCGGCCGCGCACCGGCTGAGGCCGATACCCAACTGGCCACCGCCACATTAGTCATGGTCAAAGTGGATGGAGAGGAAATCGGCACCATCGAGCTCGCCGATAAAATCAAGGATTCAACCCCCGATGCCATTCGCGCGCTGCAAGCTTTAGGCCTGCGGGTCGTCATGGTCAGCGGGGATCGCGAGGCCGCGGCCAAGGCCATTGCCGACAAACTCGGGCTCGATGGTTATCACGCCGGCGTCACGCCCGAGGGAAAACAAAAACTCGTGCGCGAACATCAGGCCAAGGGCGAATCGGTCGTCTTCGCCGGTGATGGCATCAACGATGCACCCGCGCTGGCCGCCGCCGAGGTTGGTGTGGCGATGGGCACGGGCACCGATGTGGCGATGCACAGTGCGGGGATCGTGCTGGTGAAGGGTGATCT
>JAIPJW010000056.1 GCA_021734075.1 Cephaloticoccus sp. | reverse complement strand
CACTCCGCCAGTGCGAGCCGCTTGGCTCACATAATATGTGTTGATCCCGTCACCCGTGGGATGGTCGAGCGTGGCAAGGATCTTACCCAGCTCACCGGCTACCCGCTCTCCAGTCAGAACCGATGCATGGTGGTCAGTGCCGAGGTGCCGGGCATTGGCAGCGGCCGCATCGGCTTCGGAATATCCGGATTCGTCGAAGCCAAGGGAGAATGTTTTGAGCTGTCTGCCGCCGAGTTGCGTCATTAGGGCGACAAGTGCCGTCGAATCCAATCCCCCGGACAAGAATGCGCCCACGGGCACATCGGCCACCACATGCGCCCGAACGGAATTCTCCAATTGACCACGTAAACCGCTGGTGAATTCGCTCTGCGAACGAGCGGGTTGAATTGCGTCGTCGGCGTAGGCATGGCGCAAAGTCCAATAGGATTTAATCTCCAGCTTTTGGTCCTGCCACGAGCCGTATTCTCCGGGGCGTAGACTGTGCACCGCGCGATAAATCGTTTCCGGTGCCGGCACGGCCAAATAGGCAAGGTAGGAACTTACGGCTGATGCACTGATATCAGCGGGGACGTATCCTGAGGCCAACAATGCATTCAGTTCAGACGCAAAGACCAGGCCGCCGGTATCGGTCCGGTGATAGTAATACGGCTTGATCCCAAATGGATCACGCGCGACTAGCAAAACATGCTGAAGATTGTCCCAGAGGGCGAAGGCGAACATGCCCCGCAGCTTGGGCAGGGCCGATTCGCCCCATTGCACCAAGGCTGCGAGCAACACTTCGGTATCGCAATTTGTGCGAAAGGATTGTCCCAAGGTTTCCAGATCGGCGCGCAGCTCACGGAAATTGTAGATCGCCCCGTTGAATACCAAGGTGTAGCGGCCGTCGGCTGTGACCATGGGCTGGTGACCGTTGGCCGGGTCAAAAATGGCCAGCCGACGCATGCCCAAGGTCGCTTCACTCTGGCTCACGACCCCTTCATCATCAGGTCCGCGGTGAACCATGGCCGCACACATGCGGCCCACGGCGGCATGCCGCTGGTCTTCCGAAAGTCGAGAATCAATAATGCCGGCTATGCCGCACATGGGGTGCTGAAGGCTTCGCCCCGTCGCTTCCTGCTGAAAGCAACCGGAATGAGTAGGTTGGACAGGCCCGAACCATGGGTATCATCTAGGGCATATACCCCAGATCGATTCAATGACTACAGTAACTTAATACTTACGCAACTCCATTGATGATTATGCAGTTTCAAGCAGAAATGGATTGCTTTATCCGCCCGGCTGTTTCCTGGCCACAAAGCTGTTCAACCATGGCCAAACCAAAATCCAAAGCCGTGCCGGCCCCTCGTGAGGTCAGAATTGTGCTATCCAAGACCACGCGATGTTCGCTGAGCAAATTCGGCAATTCTTCTGCGACAGAAAAATGGGCGGTAAAACGGCGTCCCTCGAGCAAACCGGCATCATGCAAGACGGTGGGGGCGGCACAGATCGCGGCGAGCAGACGACCGGCGTCGAAATGGGTCCGCACCAATTCACGCACCCGCTCACTTGCCCGCAGATGTTTTACGCCGGGTCCACCGGGGAGAAAAAGACAATCATAGGTCGTAAATGGCACGGCCGCCAAGGTCGTGGTGGCATGCATCGTCAGGCCACATCGACCGGTGACGTGGATGCCTTCCGCGAGTGCGGCGATGGTGACTTCAACTCCGGCACGACGGAGCAGATCAATGGGGGTGATGGCTTCTATTTCCTCAAAACCTTCCGCCAGGATTGCGAGAACCGTGGGCATGAGTTCTATCCAAATACAAATGTTCACCGATACGCACCGTTTTTTTGCAGGAAAGCAGTTCTTGGTGCTGGGGTGCGGCTATATTGGCAGTGCAGTGGCAAAGCAGGCCTTGACCAAGGGTCTTGTGGTCACGGCCTTGACGCGAAATCCCGCGAAAGCGGCGGTATTGGGGGAATCAGGCATTCAAGTGATCGAAGCGGATTTGGCTGGCTCCGATTGGCATGCCCAAGTGCCCGACAAGGTGGAATTTGTGTTGAACTGCGTGAGTTCGGGCGGGGGAGGGATTGATGGTTATCGGCATAGCTACTTGGCCGGAATGCAATCAGTTTTGGCCTGGGCCCAACAAGCCAGGATCGGCACATTTGTCTATACTGGTAGCACTTCGGTTTACCCGCAGGATGACGGGGTAACGGTCGATGAAACTGCCGTCACTGACACCGTAAATGAACGGGCCAAGTTATTGGTGGAGACTGAAAATCTCGTGCGATCCAGCACGAGTCTGGGCCGCTGGTTCATATTGCGCCTCGCGGGCATATACGGTCCCGGGCGTCACCATGTGCTTGATCAACTGCGCGCCGGCTTGCCCTTGGTCGGTTCCGGGGCGCATCGCCTCAATCTGGCCCATCGGGATGATATTTGTGCGGCGATTTGGAGCGCTTTTTCTGCGCCTGATCAGTTGGCCAATCAAATATTCAACGTGGTCGACGATGCGCCCGTGCCCAAGGCGGAACTGGTCAATTGGCTGGCCGAGCAGCTGGGCCTGCCGTTGCCGCGTTTTGATGTTTCCGCCCAGCCCAGCCGTCGGCCGGTTCCGCCCGATCGTTTGGTGCTCAACACAAAACTTAAGCTACTTTTGGGCTGGCAGCCGGCATTTCCGGATTTCCGGGCCGGCTACATCGACCTGCTGAAGTCACTCTAGCCTTGCCAGTCCGCGTCTGGCGCGGCCCAATCCGTTTTTTCAACCCAATTCATCCCATGGCCGGTGTAGGTAAACTTCTCAAACAAGCCCAGAAAATGCAGCGCGGCATCGAGTCACTCCAAGTGCAGCTCGAGGCCCACGAAATCGATGTGACCAGCGGTGGCGGCGCCGTCAAAGTTAAGGTCAACGGCAACGGAAAATTCCTGGCGCTCGAGCTTGATCCGGAATTGCTCAAGGAGGACGCCAAGTTCGTCTCGGACACCATTCTGACGGCGGTGCAGGATGCAGCCAAGCAGTCCAAGGAATACAACGATGCCGAAATGCAGAAGGTCACTTCCGCATTTCAAGTGCCGGGGTTCATGTAAACTGACGCGGGAAATCCCGGAAGGCTGATCAAAGGAATATGACCCCTGCATTTGAGCATTTGCAGCAGCAGCTGAAGCAATTGCCCGGGGTGGGCTACCGATCGGCCGAGCGTATTGCTTTGAGCTTGCTGGTGGAAAAACCCGAAAGATTGCCCGCACTGGTCAAGGCGCTCGAAGGGGCCGCTCGATCAGTTCGCCGTTGCAGCCGTTGTGGCAATCTGGCAGAGGCGGAACTCTGTCCCTTGTGTGCGGATGAGCGGCGCGACCGATCCCTCGTCTGCGTGGTCGAGCAGGTGCCCGATCTGGTGGCCTTGGAGCGCAGCGGTGCCTATCGGGGTGTTTATCATGTGCTGCACGGAAAACTGTCTCCGATCCACGGCGTGGCTCCCGAGGATCTTAATTTTTCCACTTTGTTTACCCGTTTTGCCGCCGGGGAAGTGAAGGAGTTGATTTTGGCCCTGTCCAACGATGTTGAGGGTGAAGCCACCTGTCATTATCTGACTTCGCAGCTGCCGGCGGATCAGGCTGTCGCCATCAGTCGGATTGGGTTTGGTCTGCCCAGTGGGGGTGGGGTGCTTTACGCCGATTCCGTGACCCTCAAAAGTGCGTTGGACGGACGCCGCACTTATTCGTGATTGCGGCGGCGGGGAAATTTAGTTTGCTACGGGTTCTTCAATTGCGGGCGTAGTATATCGGTATTATGTGTGCTTCCCAAGCATGAGAGGCGGGTTCGACTCCCGCCGCCCGCACCAGCCTTCGCCAAGCCTACGGCTGGCAAGCCAGGCTAAATGGGGTCGGCTGATTACTGAACCAAGTTGCCGCCAAAAGCGATTCGACCGCGCCCCTCCGGGGCATAAATGATGTGGATGTGCTTTGGGGACCGCCCACAGATTTTGCCCACGGCGATGCTTAATTGACGGGCCTCCTTTTTTAAGACGGATGCGGCCGGTAATTCGTATTTCAGGATGGACACGAAAACTGCCTTTGCTCCCAAGGGTTTATCAGTTTCGTTTTCCGCGTAATTTTCAACCGGGAGATAACGAAGCCGGACCCAAGTCTGTGCCGGTTTGCTGTCAAACACTTCGGCGATGGCATCGGCCAGTTTTCGCGCCAAGCCATTTTGTGGAACCGTCGGTTTACCGATAATCTCGATCTCCAGGAGGGGCATTGGGGTGACTTGATTTTGCAATCCGTCTAATGATTCAAAACATCACGCATCAGCGGTAACTGATTCGGTCTGGCGGTGGCGCCAGCGTTCGCGAATGCGCTGAAACATTGAATCAGGCGACAATCCGTAATTTTCCCGCAGGACGGCAACACTGCTGCCATGCTCGACGAACTTGTCGGGCCAGCCGATGCATTCCACGGCCATCGGGCAGTCGGATTCCTGCAGCGCTTCCAAAACCGCGCTGCCAAAACCGCCACTGACGACATGGTCCTCCATTGTGACAAGCAGAGGAATACAGGCCGCGTGACTGAACAACAGGGGGCGGTCGAGTGGTTTGGCGAAGCGGGCATTGACCACACCGACGGAGAGGTGTTCCTCAGTGCCCAAACGCTCGGCGAGGGCGAGTGCCTCGGTGACCATGGGGCCGAGAGCCCAGATCATGATGTTGGAACCTTCGCGCAACACTTCGGCTTGGCCGTGGGGGATAAGTTCAGGCTTGGGCTTGATTTTCACCCCGACACCCGCTCCACGCGGGTAACGAATAAAGGCAGGACCTTCATGCTGGAGACTGGTGTGCAACATGTCGACGAGTTCATCCTCGTCCTTGGGCTGCATGACGAGGGCATTGGGGACGCAGCGCAGGTAAGCGAGGTCGAAGAGACCATGGTGGGTGGGCCCGTCGTTGGCGGAAAGACCGGCCCGATCCATGCAAAAGGTGACCGGCAGATTTTGCAGACAGACATCGTGAATGATCTGATCATATGCGCGCTGCAGAAAAGTGGAGTAGACGCCAACCACCGGCCGAATGCCCTTGGTGGCGAGACCGGCGGCAAAAAGCACCGCGTGTTCCTCGGCAATACCGACATCGAAGAATTGCTGGGGCAAAGCGTCAGCCAGATGGCTGAGGCCGGTCCCACTGGGCATGGCACCGGTTATACCCACAATCCGGCGGTCGGCACGGGCAAAGCGGGTCAGGGCCTGGCCGAATACATCCTGATAATTCGGAGCAGTCGCAACGGTTGATTTATGGCTTTCGCCGGTGACCGGGTTGTAAGGACTGGCCCCGTGGAATTTTTCCGGGTGGGCGATGGCGGCTTCGAGACCCTTGCCCTTTTTGGTCAGGACATGGAGCAGAATCGGGGTATCGCACTGCTTGGCGAACTCCAGGTTCTTTGAGAGTTCCTCAAGATTGTGACCGTCGATGGGGCCGATGTAACGCAGGCCGAATTTCTCGAAGAGGCTGGACTCAACGAAGAAGTCCTTGGTCTCGCGTTTCCACTTCATGTAAACTCGGTTCATCTCCACTCCTCCGGGCAGACTTGTGAAGAATTTTTCCAAATCGTGATGCACCTTGTTGTAGGTGGGATTGGTGCTGAGGCGGTTGAGATACTTCGCCATGGCCCCGACATTCTTGGCGATCGACCACTCGTTGTCGTTGAGGATGACAATCAGGCGCTTGGTGGAACTCACGACATTGTTGAGCGCCTCCATGGTGATGCCGCAGGTGAAGGCGGCATCACCGCATACGGCGACCACATGTTCGTGGGTCCCGTGCAGGTCCCGGGCCGTGGCCATGCCCAATGCGGCGGAAAGGGCGGTGCCGGCATGCCCGGCGCCAAACGCATCGTGGGGGCTTTCCGCACGATAAAGGAATCCGCTGGCACCGTTGGTCTGCCGCAGTTTGTGGAAAAAATCACCATTGCGCCCGGTCAGCAGTTTGTGGACGTAACCTTGGTGGGAAACGTCGAAGACAAACTGATCCTCCGGGGTGTTGAAGACCCGGTGCAGTGCAATGGTCAGCTCGACCACGCCCAGATTGGGTCCGACATGGCCCCCGGTGGCGGAAGTGACGGCAATGATCTCATCACGGATTTCCTGGGCCAAGGCGGGTAATTGATCCGGATTTAGCGCTTTGACATCCGCGGGTGATTTAATGCCGGGCAGCAGTGGTTCCGACGGAAATTTGGGAGTATCTTTCATTAGTTATGCAAGCCGGTCTGGGCTCAGGCTTCGCGCTCGGTGTCAAATTTGGTAAAAACTATGCCGTCCTTGGACTTTTTTAGCTGCTCAATTTTGAGTTCGGCATCCTTGAGGCGGGTTTCACAAATTTTAAGGAGTTTACTGCCTTCCTCAAATTTTGCCAGCAGGTCAGCCAGGGGCACATCGCCCGCCTCCATGGATTCGACAATGCCCTCGAGGTTGGCGAGGGCGTCTTCAAAGGATAGTTTGTGATCTTTGGCTTCCACAGGGCCACGATGCGGAGCAAGAGGTGCATTTCAATCAAACTTTGGCGTCGCCGGAGGGCCGTCCGGAGGGGTTCTCCGGAGCCCCCGAGGCCAGAATGGTGCAGACAACCATATTCGGCCATCTTTGGACTCGCGGCCCGGGTGATTTCGCATGCACTGATGTCATGTCTTTCGTGCTTTGGATTGTCGCCGGCCTCATGGTTTTGCGTCTGCTTGGTGAATGGTGTTTGTCCGCTCTGAACCGGGCCGAAGTGCGTCGCCATGCGACCCAGGCGCCACCGGCGGTGGCTGCGATCATGGATGAGGCGACTTATCAGAAATCGGTGGCCTATACCCTGGAACGCTCCCGTTTTGGTCAACTCACCGAACTGTTCGACACCTTGGTGCTCATGTTGGTGATATTTGGTGGGGCCCTGCCCTGGTTGTATTCCGAAGTGGTAGGGTGGGGTGGTCCGGAGGCGGTCTGGAGCAGGACGGTTTATTTGCTGCTGGTGGGGGTGCTTTTGGCCGTGCCCGGATTGCCTTTTGAATGGTGGTCACAGTTTCGTTTGGAGGCCAAATATGGGTTTAACAAGAGCACGCCGGCACTGTGGGTGGTCGACAAGTTCAAGGGTTTGGGGTTGATGCTGGTGATTGGCTTTGTGCTGCTTTGGGTGCTGCTGTCGCTCGTGGATTGGGTGGGGAATTCCTGGTGGTTGTGGGGCTTCGGTGTGTTGTTTGGTTTCCAAATTCTGATGCTGGTTTTATACCCGAAACTTATCCTGCCGATCTTCAACAAGCTGACCCCGCTGCCGGACGGAGAACTGCGAGACCGGTTGATGGCCTTGGGTGAGCGCACGGGATTCAAGGCCCAGGCGATTGAGGTCATGGACGGTTCAAAACGCTCCGGGCATTCGAATGCATTCTTCACCGGCTTCGGGCGTTTTCGCCGCATTGTCCTTTTCGACACCCTCATGAACCAATTGAGCACCGAGGAACTGGAAGCAGTGCTGGCGCACGAAATCGGACACTATCGTCGCGGACACATTCCCAAAATGATCGCTGTTTCCGCAGGCATGCAACTGGGGGGCTTTGCCCTCATCGCTTGGTTGGCCCGCAGCTATTGGTTCAACCCGGCGTTTGGGTTTCCCCCGGGGGAACTGGCCCCTTCATTGCTGATGTTTGGCCTGCTCAGCGGCCTGGTCACGTTTTGGTTTTCCCCGATTGGGAATCTGTTTTCCCGCAAGCATGAATATGAAGCCGATGCCTTTGCCCGGGACGCCATGGGTGGGGCCTCAGCCATGATAGGGGCACTGCGCAAACTTGCCCAAAAGAATCTCAGCAACCTGACTCCGCACCCTTGGTTCAGTGCATTTTACTATTCTCACCCCACGCTCGTGGAACGTGAACGGGCTTTGCAAGCGGTGCCATGACGTTGCGGTGGATCATGTTTGGTTTGGGGTTGCTGGCAAGTTGGCCAGTCGCCGCAACCGAACTGACGATCGCCACCTATAACATCGAAAACTATGTCGCGGCAAACCGGATGATTCCGGCCGGTTACCGCAAGAATTACCCCAAGCCCGAGGTCGCGAAAGCGGCCTTGCGTGAGGTGATTCAGGCCGTGAACGCCGACGTGCTGGTGATGCAGGAGATGGGCCCGAAGCCCTATCTGGACGAACTCCAGCGGGATTTGGCGGCACAGGGTCTGTTTTATCCGCATGCGGTGCTGCTGGATGCCGCCGATGCCGACCGACATGTTGCCGTATTGTCGCGTCATGCGTTTAGCAAAGTGCGCCAACACACTCGATTGAGGTTTCGTTATTTGGATGGCGAGGAAACGGTGAAACGCGGCCTGTTGGAAATCGGACTGCAAACTCCCCGGGGGGAACTGACGCTCTGGGCCCTGCATTTGAAGAGCCGCTACACCGACAACAATGCGGATCCTGATTCAGCCCAGCGGCGGGCAAAAGAGGCCATGGCAATTCGGGAATTCATCCTGGATCACCTTCAGGACATGGGGCAGGGCGGGTATGTGATTTTGGGTGATTTCAATGCTGGGCGCAGCAGCGCGCCCCTGCGTTACCTGCGACGGCGGGGCAAACTTACGTTTGCCAAACTTTTGCCCGCAACTGATGCGCATGGCGAACACTGGACTTACCACTACCGACGCGACGACACCTATTCACGGGTGGATCATATCCTCGTCTCGCCGGACCTGATGCAAATCGTCAAGGACGGGGAGGCCCGTATTCATGGTGGGACGAGTGTCAGGGCCGCGAGTGACCATCGACCGGTCAAGGTGACGTTGTTATACGGCGACAATATCCCGCCTCAGCACGCAGCCCAAGCCAGCCAGGTCAGCGCGGCAACAAGTCCCGCAAACAAGGACTGACGCACGCGATAGGTTAGCACACCGTTCGTGGGCAAATGCGAATAGGCGGGGGCGGGCTCAAACAGGTAGCGCTTAAAATTTACCCAGGTGTAGGTGGGGCTTTTCAAGAGCATGCTGTAAATATCCCGCGTATCCTCCACATTGGGCGGGAGGCGGTATTTGATGATCGTCTGGGGGTTGAATTGGTTTCTGGCGACTTGATTTACCAGGCTGAAAGGCACGGTGACGGCGGCTCCGGGGGGTGCCTCGACTGGCAGATTCTGCCATTGCCAAGCCTTGAACGTGCGGGCCGTCACGCCTTCGAACAATTCCCGTTCGCAAAGATGAAACACATCGGCGGAATTCAGGACAATGCCCTTATGGTCATGCACGGCGACAATAGCCTGCTGGGGATCAGCATAGGCCCAGCGGTGTTGCTCCTTGAGGTAACACTCGACCCAGGAGTGACCGTTGTAGATCAAACGGTTGCTTTGGACGGTGCCGCAAAACACAAAACGGGTGGGCACGCCGGCTCGGTTCGCGAAAAAGGTGAAGATTTGGGCGTTTTGCGTGCACCAGCCCTTGCCGTTGCCGTCACGCATTTCCTTGAAAATGCTGAGGGGATCCAGCCAACGGAAATCATCCTTGGGCACCCCACCCGCATTGATGAGTTGGTGCCGCATCCAAGCCGTAATCTTTTCCATGCGCAGCAAAGTGTCGTCAGCATCCTGAACCCCAATTTCATCACGCACGATCCGGTCGGCCTCCGCGAGGGCGGATTGGCCCATATACGCATAGTCGTCAATCCAGTCACTCACCGGTCGGCGGCGAAATTTTCCGACGATGACCTTGGTGTCAAAAATGACGATGTCATCCGGGAAATGCATGCCTTTGTCCCGGTAGTGCTCCCTGGCGATGTGCACCAGGGAAAATATGAGATCAGGCCCGATGCCTTCCGGCAAAGGTCGCAACACGTGGGTGTGCCGGAAATCGGCCAGCAACTCCCCGGGTTTGCCGTGAAATTTCGGCGCGCACAGTTCGATGGCGGGCGCATTGCCGGGGAGAGTTGCGGTCATCTTGCCGTCAACGAAATGCTGCCAATGGCTGGGGGTTCGATTCCAGATGATTTCGGGCTCAAGCAGATTATCCTGCAATTGCCAGCGGCGGATGCTGGGGGCATCGAGCGGATGGTTGATCCGGGCATAATCCACCGCTCGATGGTTTGATTCCCATTCCCGGGTGAGGAACACCCACAAGTTGGCTGCCAACAAGCAGGCAAAAATCAAGGCCGGCCAAAAGGCGGGGTTTTGGAATAATTCGCGCATAAAACCGGGAGCAGGTGGATTTTGCGTCTGGCTATGAAAAAGGCGGGCATGTCGGCCCGCCTGAAATCAAATTCGATCGTCAGAGGGCAGACTTAACGGGCAGTGACGGTGACCGGTATGGTGACTTCACCCGCTTCAAATCCCTTGAGGTAGAGATTGCCCGATCCGGGACGGCCCCCCTGAACATTGATGGCAAGGGTGGTTTGGCCCGCAGGAATGATGACTTCATCCATGATCACGCTTTCCGGTATGTCGGTGGTGACATCGAGCAATATCCCTCCCAGGGGTGCGGGATTTGCCACGGTGAAGGTCAATATCTGGACGTCACCAGTGCGCAGATTGAGTGAGGTGGGAAACACACTGAGACTGCTGGGATCAATGCGAAAGGTGCCGACCGGAGTGTTGCCGTTTACGCTGGCGAGCGTGACCTGATAGTTGTGCGATGCGCCCAAAGCGGGGACAAAGAAACTGAGGGAAGTGGAGGACTCGTATACGGTCCGCACCGGCATGCTGTCAAAGTAGAGGACATCCTGAGGAGTGAAGCCACGGCCCAGCAAGCTGACCCGGGCACCAATGGGTCCGCGATTGGCTTCAAGGGAAAGCACATACCGGCTGACGACCTCCACATTGTTGATTTCAGAATAGGTCTCGCGCGGTTCATTGCGCTCGTTGAAGGAGACCTCATAGTTGACCAGGAAATAGTAGGCCAGGGTCGTGCGACCGGGAGGCAGATGGTATTCGTATTCGTAGATGCCTTCACCCAATGGGCTCTTGGCCATCACTTGATTCTGTCCATCAATGATTATATGGGGCACGACACTGCCGGGCACGACTGATTTGCTTTTGGTCGTTACACGGAGGGTAATGGTGTATATTCTGGAAGGATTATCCTGAATCGAAGGCGGGGTGAGATTGGTGAGCGTGACAGCTTCGCAGCCGGCAAGCAAAACCAGGCCCAGTAGGGCCCCGATAAAGAAGAAAATTTTCCGTGCGAGATTGAGACGGGAGTTTTGCATTGGTTTTCAGTTAAAACCGGTCAGTTAGAAGACTTTAGTAATGAGCGACACTGTGCTAGCGCAAGCCAAAGCTACACCTGCAGAGCCCCTGGGACTGTATGTGCACGTGCCATTTTGTGCTTCGACCTGTGATTTCTGTGCATTTTATCAAGTTAAACCGACTGCAGATGGCGTGGCAACGTTCCTCACGGGCATCGAAAAAGAAGCTGATTTGATTGTTTGGCCCCGGCCGGTATCAACCATTTTTTGGGGTGGAGGGACCCCGGGACTTCTCTCACCCAACGCTTTGGACCGGTTGGGTCAGCTGGTTCAAAGGTATTGCGATGGTGCGCCAGAAGAATGGACGGTGGAGATGGCACCCGCATCAGTGACTGAGGCCAGGCTGCAAGTGCTCAAGGATATCGGGGTCACGCGCATATCCATGGGAGTGCAAAGCTTTCAACCAGCGTTACTTGATGCGCTTGGTCGTCAGCACACGCTCGAGCAAATCCACCGGGCTTACGATCGGGTGCGACACGCGGAGTTTAGCAGCGTGAACCTGGATCTCATGTTTGCCTTGCCGGGACAGACCGAGGCGGAATGGGTGGCGGATATGGCCGAAGCGGTGGCTTTGGCCCCGGATCATCTTTCCACCTATTGCCTCACCTTTGAGGAGGACACGGCCCTGTGGGTGAAGTTGTCGCAGGGTCGGGTCAAATTGGATCCCGAACATGAAGCGCAATTGTATGAGCACACTTGGGCGCGATTGGCTGCTGCGGGCTATGCACAGTATGAAGTCGCGAATTTTTCCCGTCCCGGACATGCTTGCCGGCACAACCTGAATACTTGGCGGATGCACGAATGGGTTGGTCTGGGTCCATCCGCAGCCTCCCAGCATGCGGGTTGGCGCGGGGCGAATGTGGCCGATCTGGGCATGTGGTTGACGCGACTCGAAACCGGGGAACGCTTGACCGAGGACCGGCTTGTCCTGACGCCGGCCCAATTGGCCGAGGATGCACTCATTTTCGGATTACGCATGAACCAAGGCGTCGAATTGGCCGCATGGCGCGAACGTGCCCCCACTGCACCCTGGGCTGAGGTGGACAGGCGAATCCAGCACTTGATCGAGGATGGTATGGCGCTGCTTGAGGGTGGCCGGTTGCGATTGAGTGATCGCGGACGAATGCTGGCAGATGCAGTTGGGCTGGAAATGATGGAGGCATTCCACGAGGCTTCAGTGCCATCATCATGAAGCATAGCGTGGGAATGACCTTTTGGACCTTGGCGCTCAGCCTGTTGATGGGTGGTTGCTTCAACCCGCCGGCGGAGCCGCGCCCGTTGGTCATCGCCCGTTTTTTGATCGAGGCGAGTGCCACGCAGGCGGCAATCCCGGTCACATTGCCGGTAAGTGGAGTCAAGGTGCGGGTAATTCCAAAACCTGTTCTGACCGAATTTGATATATTGAGTGTTGCCGAGGCCCAGGTCGACATGGGGCGTTGCATGCTTTTTCGGGTTACCGCTCCCGCTGCGCGTGATCTTTACCGCCTGACTGCAAGCCAGGTGGGACGTCGTCTCGTGCTGGTCTTGAATGGCCAGCCCGTCGGGGCACGGGTGATTGATCGGCCGGTGGAGGGAGGCATGTTGTTTATTTTCCTCGAATTGCCTGCTGTTGCTTTGCCGCAATTGGCCGATGATTTGAACTACACAGCGGGTAAAATTCAACAGGAGGCAGCGCACAAGGGATGAAACGGTTATTTTGGTCGATTCTCGGTTTTTTTGGTCTGGCCGTATCCCTGACCGCCCAGCGTTTGGATTTAAGCTGGCCCACGCCGAATCCCGCATTTGAGCAGGGCAAATCCGGTGCAGTCATCTTTCAGGACACTGGCACCGGTGATCCAAGCTCGGGTGGATTTGGGGGAGTGCGGAGCAGTGGTCGCCAATTTCATGAGGGCATTGATATCAAGGCCATGGCGCGGGACCGCCGGGGGGAGTCCACGGATTTGGTTTTCGCGGCAATTGATGGCGTGGTTGCCTACGTCAATCCCAAGGTTGGGGACAGTAATTACGGTCGCTATGTGGTGTTGGAACATCCCGCTCAAAGCCCGGCAATCTACACGCTATATGCCCATTTGGCGTCGGTCGCGCCGGGCATCAGGACCGGCGCGGTGGTCCAACACGGTCAGACGCTTGGGGTGATGGGCCGCAGCTCCAGCGGGCGGCCGATTCCCCGGGAAAGAGCACATCTGCATTTTGAAATGGGGCTGTGGGTCACGCGTGACTTTCAGTCCTGGTATAATTGGAAGAAGTTTGGCAGCCCGAACGAACACGGAGTCTACAATGGGATGAATCTGATGGGATTTGATCCCATGGATTTTTTCCAAGCCCGCCGCACCGGACGGATCAATACCATGCAGGATTATTTCACGCAAATGCGACCGGTGGTGAGACTGCGCATTGCCACGAGCAAGATGCCGGACTTTGTGCAGCGTTATCCGGTTCTGGTCACCCGGTCGCTACCCATGTTGGTGGCCGGCTGGGAAATTGAATGCAATTGGACCGGTCTGCCATTTCGTTGGACCCCACTGGGGGCCAAGGACGTGGCGGGCATGCGCCATAACGAGGTGCGAATTCTTTACGTGGATGAGGGGGTTGAGCGTCGCGAGAAGTCCAAGAATCTGGTCGCCTCGCGACATGGCAATTGGGTGCCGGGAAATGACCTGACCACCGTGCTGCAGCTGCTCTTCGGCTTGCGCTGAGAAACGCCTCAACCCTGCGCCCTAACCGTGGCCACCAACGACTCAAATTCTGGATGGTTCTTCAAATCGTTGAGATCCGGATCCTGCAGCATCCAGTCAACGTCGCTGTAGCCCAGTTCGATGGCGCGACGAAGCGAACGCATGGCCGCCGGGGTGCGCTGCAACAGGGCGAGACTGCAGGCCAGATTGTAATGGGCCGTGGCATTCTCCGGCAGGATGCGCACAAGTTTGCGATCCATGCGCAAGCCGTCGGCTATCCTGCCCTGTTTGGTGTAGAGTCCTCCGAGAATTTCGATCACCTCGGTATAGGTGGACAATCGGCGCAGCACTGACTCGTAAAACCGGATGTCGAACTCGTGGTCGGTCTTTTTATCCATGACCGGCATCAGCTGCGGCGCGGGCAGCTCCCGGTGTTGCGAAACACATCGCAATGTGCGCTGACCTGGAGCCGTTGGGATTCGGGAGTCAGGCCCAGTTTGGAAGAGACCGTGCTGCCATACCACTCCATGAAAGGAGCACTGATCTCGAAAATCTTGTCGCAATCCACACAAACGACCTGGGCCACCTGTGTGGAATTTCCCGAGATGGGTAGGTAGAATTTTTCGCCCGTGCCGATGTCCACTTCACGCAACAGGGCGCTTTCGGTCATGATGGGAAGCGTGCGGTAAACCGTGGCGCGGGAGACGGAATCATCAATGGCCCGGGCGTAGTCCAGCAACTGTTCGGCCGTGAAGTGCTCGGTGCGGTTGAAGGCGGCGTCAAAGATGGCCAGCCGTTGATTGGTCACGCGCAATCCTTTCTGGGTCAAATATTGGCGAAACTTGTCGCGGGCTAGGGCGATACTCACGCCGTAACTGTTTAAATGGGGCCGGAAACTGTCAATCTGTTCGTGTTCGGGGTGCGTTCAGGTTTGCCAAGGTGCGGTCGGACAGGCGTCATTCGGCGCAATGATCGTGGGTGTTCATCCCTTGGCCGGCTTTGACAAATTGCTGCATTATCGTGTCCCGGACAGTTTGCGCGCCAGCGTGCATCTGGGATCGCTGGTGCGGGTGCCCGTGCTTAACGCGTTGCGTCTGGGGGTGGTGGGTGATCTGGGGGCGCCCAAGGATTTCCCTTTGGATCGATTAAAAAGTGTGGCGCAGGTGGTGCATCCATTCCCGGCCCTTACCCCGGATTTGCTCAAATTGGCCCGTTGGATGTCGGTCTACTACGCGGCATCATTGGATGGAATAATTGAAACCATGATCCCCGCGGCGGTGCGCAGCGGCGCCGGGATCAAGGAGCAAAAATTGCTGAGTATCGCCCAAAAGCTCAAGGATGAGGAAGTTGAACTCCTGGCGAAGCGTGCACCCCAGCAGGCCCGGTTGTATCGTTTTCTGGCACAGCAGTATCGTCCCCAAAACAAGGGCTTGGTGGCCAAACGGCTGCAACAGACCGCAGCAGTGGCCAATGCCTTGATAAAACACGGATTGGTGCGCGAGGAAACTCGCCGGGTGCTGCGTGAAGCCTACACCGATGACTGGTCCAAGGGAGAGCTGGTTGCGGCCAAACCACCCAAGTTGAACGCCGAGCAATTGGCGGCTGTCAGTGCGATTGAACGCGAGGTGGGCCATGCAAGATTCGGGGTGACCCTGTTGCACGGCATAACCGGTTCGGGCAAGACCGAGGTCTATCTGCACGCCATCGACACCGTATTGAAGGCAGGTGGAGGCGTAATGTTTCTGGTGCCGGAAGTGGCCCTGACGCCCCAAACGGTGGCCCGGTTGCGATCGCGGCTGGAATCCATTGCGCCGGATCACAAATGTGTGGTCTGGCACAGTCATTTGAGTGAAGGCGAGCGCCTCGACGGTTGGCTGGCGCTCGCGGCCGGGGAGGCCCGGGTGGTGGTGGGGGCGCGGTCCGCCGTCTTTGCCCCGGTGCACAACCTGAAATTGATCGTGGTGGATGAGGAACACGAGCCCGCCTACAAGCAGGATGAAACCCCGCGCTACCATGGCCGGGATGTGGCGGTATACCGGGCAAAACTCAATGGGGCGCACTGTCTCTTGGGCTCGGCCACGCCGTCACTGGAGAGCTATGCCAATGCCCTGGCGGGCAAATACAGCCTGCTAAAACTCAAGTTGCGGGTCGATGACCGCAAATTGCCTCACATCGATGTGGTGGATATGCGGGTTGAGGTCATGCGGGCCCGCGGCATGACGACGCTGTCACAACGCCTCGTTCATGCGATGCAGGACCGCTTCGACAAACGGGAACAAACCATACTTTTCATCAATCGCCGGGGGTATTCTTCGTCCATGCTTTGCACGGATTGCGGACATGTGGAGGAATGCGGGCATTGCAGTATCAGCATGACCTACCACCGCGCCGACGAGATGTTGCGCTGCCACCTTTGCGGGGACGAACGCATAGCGCCGGTCAGTTGTCCGAAATGCAGGTCACCTAAAATTCGTTGGCGCGGCCTGGGCACCCAGCGGGTGGAGGAGGCGGTGCGCCGGGTGCTGCCCCGGGCACGGATCGAACGCATGGATACCGACGCCATGAGCCGGAAGAACAAATTCCGGGAGATTCTGGGGCAATTCCGGACGGGGAAAATCGATCTGCTGGTGGGCACGCAGATGATCGGCAAGGGACTCGATTTTCCCAATGTCACGCTGGTGGGTTTGATCGATGCTGACATCTCGATGCATATCCCGGATTTTCGGGCGAATGAGCGCACTTTCCAACTCTTGGTCCAGGTGGCGGGCCGGGCGGGGCGGGGTGACCGGGCGGGTGAAGTCATTGTGCAAACCTTTACGCCACAGGCGGAGCCGATTCAGTTTTCCCGGCATGCCGATTACGAAGGTTTCAGTGCGGCGGAATTGAAATTAAGAAAGGATTTTCACTATCCGCCCTACCGGCATCTGATCCATCATCTCTTCCGGGGGCCCAATCCGGAGAAATTAAAGTTTTTTGCGGAACAATGGGCGAAGCTCGTGGAAAAGGAAATGGGCGATCAAGTCGAACTCCGCGGACCATCTCCGTCACCCATCGAGAAGATCAAGGACGCCTATCGTTGGCAGTTGTGGTATTTCACCCGCAACGTGACCAAGGCCATTCCGGTTTTGACCAGGTTAAGAAATGAATTTGCCTGGCCGGACGACATTATCCAAGTGATCGATGTGGATCCCGTGAGTCTGATGTGAACGGGTGATCACGGCGACGCCACCCGCCAGCGGGTGGCAAAGATGCCGACCTTGTGCCTGTGCTTATCCACGGGATCCAATGCGGGCTTTTGATAGTAAATGGTCAGGATTTCACCGGGTTCGGTTTCCACCGAGGCGGGATAACCGAGATCATGGTTGGCGTTGTCATCCCGCAGGACAATTTCGTCCGAGAGACTCCAGGTGGTGCCATTCTTACTGACGCAGGCCCGTTCCCCATAAGGTGAGCGCCGATAGCCATAACTGCACACCATACGGCCATCGTGCAGCACCAGCAAATGGGGCGGGAAACCGAGCAAATCGGTGCGTTCGGGTGGAGACCAGGTATGCCCATTGTCATCGGACCAGGCTTGCCAAAGTTTGAGGTCATCCCGGGTGTCATCATAGGCAATGGCAGTGTAGCGCATCATCACCACGATCCGACCGGAGGGGAGCTGTGCGATGTGGGGTTCGCCAAAGCGATGGGTATCAGGCGTGGGACATTTGATATCGGCGAATTTCACCCACGGAGTTTCAGGGTCAGGGGTGCCATAGATGGCACAGTGTCCAATCGTATGCCGATAGGCCGCGACCAGTAACGAGCTGTTATGCAGTGCAATCCCGCCATGCACACTATCGGGTCCGGGTTTGGGTTCCGACCAGGTATGACCATGATCGTTGGATATGATGGTCCAACTGCCCTGACGATCAGCCGCGGCGATATAACGCGGATCATTCACCTGCTTGATCCAGGATTCGATCAGGTCCGGTGGATATGACCCGGGCGGGAGTCCCGTGAAATGGGCGGCCTGCCAAAACGTGGACCAAATATGCATGATGATACGACCGTCCGGAAGCACGGTAAGTCCATTTTCCCGATCGTCGATCAGGGTATCGTAGGCAACGACCGGCTCCGACCAGGTGCGACCGTTGTCACGGGAACGCATCGTCACAATTGATCCCGAAGGGTAGAGATGCTGACGGGTGCGACAAAAAGAGAGCAGCAAGTCTCCATTACCCGCCCGGATCACAGCCGGCCAGGCACTGTAATAATCCGGGTCGTGATAGATGGTTTGGTGGCACAGAATGGAGGAAGGGGCGGACATGATTGGAATCGATGGAGAAGTTTGGCCTGCCAGTCGAGACTCGCCAACCAAGACGAAAATGAAAAAGCTGCGAGGCAGGATATGAAACTCTACTTCATGGGCATTTGTGGAACCGCGATGGGCAATGCTGCCTTGTTGACCCGGGCCAACGGACATGAAGTGGTTGGTGCAGACACGGGGATCTATCCACCGATGAGCACGGTGTTGAGGGAGGCTGGCATCACCGTGCTGGAGGGCTATGATCCCGCGCGGTTGCAGGAGCTCGCCCCGGATCTGGTGGTGATCGGCAATGCCATGTCCCGCGGTCATCCGGAAGTGGAGTGGCTGCTGGCCACCCGCGCCCTGGCCTTTACCTCGTTGCCAGCCTTGCTGGCGGAATTTGTCCTCAAGCATCGCCGCAACATCGTGATCGCCGGCACGCATGGCAAAACCACCACCACGGCGTTGGCCGCATTTTTACTGCGCGAAAATGGCGGTGATCCCGGTTTTTTGATCGGTGGCGTGCCCATGGACCCACCGATGGGCAGTCATCTCGGAAAGCCCAACGATGCCTTTGTGATTGAAGGTGATGAATACGACAGCGCTTTTTTCGACAAGCGGAGCAAGTTCATCCATTACGCCCCTCACGTCGCGGTGATCAATAATCTGGAATTCGATCACGCGGACATCTTTCGTGACCTGGCCGATGTGCAGCGCACCTTCCGTCACCTCACGCGCATTGTGCCCGGCAACGGGTGGGTGGTTTTGAATGGCGATGATTCCAACCTGCAGGTCTTGGCCCCCATGGCTTGGACCCGGGTGCTAAGGGTCGGGGTGAGTGAGGGCAATGATCTGCGCATTGCCAATTTTTCCGAGACGAAGGCCGGGGCTGAATTTGAACTATTATGGCGGGATCAGCTCTGGCATCAGGTCAAATGGACCCAGCCCGGTCTGTTCAACGCCCGCAATGCCGCCATGGCCGCGATCGCGGCACAATTGGCCCTGCTGCCGGCAGACAGGAACACGGATGACCATTTCACCCAATGCGTGCAGCAACCGACGGCAAGTGGCGCGTTGGACTTGAGTGTCCTGGCAAGATTTCGGGGTGTCAAACGGCGGCAGGAACTCCTGGTTGATACCAAGGAATTGGTGGTGATTGAGGACTTCGGTCATCATCCGACGGCCTTGGCTGAGACGCTGCAATCATTCAGGGCCCGCTACCCTCAACATGTGATACACGCCGCCTTTGAGCCCCGCAGCAATACCTCGCGCACGCGGGTGATGCAAACAGGGTTCATGCGTGCGCTGGCCCTGGCGGACGAAGTCTACCTTGGCAGTGTCGCACGCGCTGACCGCCTGGCGGCGACGGAGCGATTTGACGTGAAGGCGCTCCTGGATTTTCTGCAGTCCCAAGGTGTGAATGGCTGCACGGCGGAAAACAATCAGGGCCTGCTGGAAAAGTTGAAGACAAATGCCCTTGGCCGTGACACCAGATCGCACCTGGTGATATTCTTCACCAATGGTTCCTTCGATGGCATCATCGCGGCGTTTGTCACTGCAGCCAAAGGCTGAGGCCCAGGATCATGGGCCGCCCTAAAGGATATTCGGCCGGTAACGCTGGATATCGAGCGGTTGCTCCGATGGATAAAAAGCAATGACATCCTGCAAG
>JAIPJW010000055.1 GCA_021734075.1 Cephaloticoccus sp. | reverse complement strand
ACCTCTACCTTTACAAGGACCTCAATGACACGACCAGCATGACCCTCAAGGGTCGTGCCATGGCCGGGGACAATGACTTCCTCCTTGATCTGACCATCAATCGCGAGGATGTCAGTTACATCAAGTTCGGTTACAAGGCCTACCGGGTCTGGTTCGACGGCACCGGTGGTTACCATACCCCGACCGGCTACTTCAAGCAGCTGACCGACGAGGCCCAGCACATTGACCGGGGCAACCTCTGGTTCGAGGCCGGTTTTACCCCGGAAGACGCGCTCAACTTTGTTTTCCGCTACGACCTGTTTACCCGTTCGGGCCGCAAGGACTCCACCTCATGGGGCGACACGTCCCTCGGTCGGTATGTGGTGCCTTCCTTCCACAAGATCGAGGAAAAGCGCCATCAGGCCACCGCCACGCTTTCCCAGAAACGGGAAAACGACAAGTGGGAGCTCGGTCTGCGCATGGACAAAGGCGACTACACCAACAGTCGCAACATCAACCGTCGTCCGGGTGAATCGACCGACCGCAAGGTGACCGAGAAGGAGGATCGCGACTATGATCTGTTCCAGATCCGGGGCCTCTACACTAATCAGGTGACCGAGCAGATCCTGCTCACCACGGCCGTGGCCCGCACCAAGATCGACACCACCCTGGGCGGCACCCGCATCGTCGGCGGCGATTACGACGCGGTCTATGACCCCAATTTTGTCAACCGGCAATATCGCGACGAGGGTTTCTTCGACCTGACGGGTCACGCCGACATGACCCAGACGGTCGGCACGATCAGTGCCATGTATCAGGTTAACAAGGACTGGACGGTGGTGCCATCCCTGCGCTTTGAAACCGTGGACACCAACTCGATGGCCGAATTTGTGGAGACCAACTTCACGTCGTCCCGGGCGCCCAACAACACCGAGCTCGAATCCGAGAGTGACAAGAGCTGGGACACGGTCTCCGGCACCGTCGAGGCGCGCTACAAGGGCATCGAGAATCTGGCCCTCAGCTTCAAGGCCGAATGGTTGAACGCTACCGGCGATTTGACCGAGAAGGAAATCGACGAGCCCGGCACTCCGGCGGCGGCCGTCACCATTGATCGTGACACCAACTACGACCGCACCACGCAGAAATACTCGGTCACGGCCAATTATTACCCGATGGCGGGTGCCACTCTGGCGGTGCAGTATTATTTCAAGGCGCGTCAGAACGACAGCACTTCGCCGCGCGACAGCTCGGTGAGCTCGTCCGACCGTTACCCGGCCTACATCACCCAGCAGGATTTTGAGACCAATGATTTCAATGCGCGTGTATCCTACCGCGTCAGTCCCACCATCCGCTCGGTGACCCGCTACGATTACCAGAAATCCACCATTCGCTCCGCGGAAGTCGGGTTGAACTTTGCCGAGAGTGCCAAGATGACCAGCCACATCGTGGCCGAGACCCTCACGATCAATCCAACCAATAGCTGGTATATGCAGGCGATGGTCAATTACGTGTGGGATCAACTGACCACGCCGGCTTCATTGCAGACCGGTGCGGCCCTGCATCAAGTCACCAACAGCGATGCCAATTACATGAATCTGGGCCTCAGTTCCGGTTTCGTGCTCGATGACAGCTCCGACCTCTATATCGACTACAATCATTACCGGGCCATCAATGATTTCACGGACAACTGGGCCAATTCCGTCGCCTACGGCACCAAGGCACGCACCCATCAGGCCGGGGTGACCTGGTTCAAGCGGCTCAGCAGTCGCACGGCCGTGACCCTGCGTTATGCCTATGCCAAGGGCGATGACTCGGTCTTCGCCGGTCTCAACGACTACGAGGCCCATCTGCTCTACGGCAAGGTGCAGTATCGTTTCTAGGTTGGATTAGGTAGTTCAGACTGAAATTCCGGCCGCGAGCCCACATGTTGTGGTTCGCGGCCGTTCTTTTTTTCAAGTCGATCCCAGCGGCATGGCAGGATCACCTGCCGGAAAATCCCATTGCATGAAGGAAAGACCGCCATTGGCCTTGGACCAACCTCACGAGCCTGCAATCATTGGCAAAGTGTCCCGGATTTTCCTGGGCGCCCGTGCAGGCACTCAAAGATTGGTGGATGCGAGCGGAAACTGTTCGACCTTGCGCTGGTGGGTCATGGCCACAGGTGGAGCGGCAATGATCTGAGGTTCCTTTTCTCCGATTTCTGTCATGCGCTTGAGCAGGCGCCCGCGCAGCTCCGCCGTGACTGCCGCATAGGCGGGACCGCCGATCAGGTTGGTCAGCTCCCACGGGTCGGCGAGCAGATCGTAGAGACAATCCTCGGTGTAGGTGTCGACCGACGCGGCAATCAGGGGCCGTCCGTCCGTGCCGGGTTCCAGGCAGCGCACGCTGTATTTCCATCGATGCGTGCGCAGGGCGCGGCCGGTCTGGCTTTCACTGATCTGCACAAACATGTCGTCGCGCCAGTGCACGGGTTGTTTTTTCGCCAGAGGCAGGATTGAGCATCCTTCCATTTCCGACGGCACGGGAATACCCGCGGCATCCAGCAGGGTGGCCGGCAGATCGACGAGGCTGACGAGCTCGGTCAACGCGCCACCGCTGGTAAAACCTGGGCCCCGCAACGCCGTGGGCACCCGGATGGAGGCATCGTGGCAGGAGCGCTTGTATTCGTCGTTGCGCGTCTTGAAGTGGTTGCCGTGATCGGAGGTGTAGAGGATGATGGTGTTGTCGAGTTGACCAAGACTGCGCAAGGCATCGATGAGCCGGCCCAAGGCCTCGTCGAGCCGCTTGATCATGCCGCAGTAACCGGGCCAGTGTTGTGGTGAACTGCCGCCGAGGGCCTGCAGATCAGGCGGACGAGGCGCAGTGGCGTAGTTTTCCTCGTAGCCGGTCGGCGCCGGATAATCGTCCCGATGGTTTTGGTGGTGTGGTTCGATGAAGGAGAGGAACAGGAAGAAGGGAGCATCGGACTTGTTGCGTTCATCGAGGTGACGGATCGCGGCATCAGTCAGGGCATCCACCCGATAACCAGGCAGCACGTGTTCCCTGCCTTCGCCGTCCCACACGTGGGTTTCATAGGCATCGGAAGTGAACTCCAGCGTGTTGGCGGCGAGCCATGACTGATAGCCGCCCTGCAGCTCCTTGGGCACGGGGCCGGTGTGGGGCGGGGCCAGATGCCATTTGCCGTAGTAGGCCGTGTGGTAGCCGGCATCGTTGAAATGATGGGCGAGGGTGCGCAGCTCCGGCCGCAGCTTGGCCCCGTTGTTCCACATGCCCGTGTTCGTGGCGTGCATGCCGGTTTGCAGGCACGAGCGGGCCGGCCCGCAGACCGGCTGACAGGTGAAACTGTTGACCACATGCGTGCCTTGCCGGGCCATGCGGTCAAAGTTGGGGGTCAGCCCGAGTTGGGATCCGTGCACTCCTGTGGTGTCAAACCGTTGTTGGTCGGTGAAAAAGACGACGACGTTGGGGCGGGGCTTGGTCATGACGTGCGGCTTTTATCCCAACCCGGCCACGCGGGATTGCAAGGGCAAGGACGTCAGCCGCACCGGCCTGTTGCGGAGCGCCCGATCCACCCGAACGAGTCCTGCCAGGGTTGTGGTGCATTTAGACTGAACCTGCCGGCCATTCCCCGGTCATAGGATGTCACTTGCTTCCATTGTTTGATGGGGAATATTTCTGCTGATGCTGATTACGATGAGTTTTCGTCCCATTTCTCTCCTTGCACATGGGTTGATGGTCATGGCCTTGGGACTGCTGTTCAGTCCTCGCGCCGTGGCAACCACGGTGGTGCCGCCGGAATTTTCGGAGTTGGCCGGTCGTTCCGACTACGTGGTGCGCGGGCGGGTGCTGGCCACCAACTCGGAATGGCGGATCAAGGGAAACAGTCGCCGGATTTTCACCCGGGTCGAGGTGGAGGTCTTGGAAGTAATTGCCGGCCAGCCGCCCGCCCACTTGGTGTTGGAGTGCCTGGGTGGACGGGTCGGGGATGAGGAATTGGTCGTGGATGGTTCCCCGGTCTTTGTGGTGGGGCAGGAGAGCATCCTCTTTGTCAGCGGCAATGGACGCGCCTTGTGCCCGCTCTATGCGATGAACTATGGGTTTTACCCCGTGCAGGAGGAGGCTGGCACCAAGCGGCGCTATGTGGCGCGGGGCAACCAGGTGCCGCTGGAAAATGTGGCCGAAGTCGCGCAGCCCCTCCTCGCGGGCGAGGATGCCGCGGCCCAGCGGCTAACCAAGCTGAGTTCGCGGGCCCTCACGCCGGCGGAGTTTGTGCAGGAAATCAAGCTGGTGGCCCGAGCCAATTCGTCCCGTGCAACGAGCAACTAAAATCAAACGCGGTTTTCGGCTGAGCCTGCTCTGGCTGGGGTGGTTGCTCCCGGTCATGGGCTACGTGACCTACAAGGACAGCAGTGGCATTTATGTCGTGGTTTGGCCGCCGGGGGCGATTGCCATGGAAATCAAACTGCCAGCGCCCACGGGCACCCTGCTCGACGGCAGCACATCCTACAGCACCCCCGTGCTCGCGGCCATGCAGACATGGAACACCCAGATCGGGGTCGTGCAATTGAACGGCCTGACGGTGGCTCAGGGCGAAACCTATGCCAATGGCAACGGCCGCAATGAGATCGTGATCGATGCCAAGGCCGACGGCGAAGACTTCAGTGCCAACACCCTCGCGGTAACCTTGTCCTATCGACAGGGTAATGTGCGGACAGAGGCGGATATTGTTTTCAACCAGGCCTACACCTGGGATTCCTACCGGGGCGGTCTGCGCAGCGGTCGGCAGGACATCCAACGCGTGGCTGTCCACGAACTCGGGCATGTGCTGGGGTTGTTGCACCCGGACAAGGCGGAACCGCCGCAGGTGGTGAACGCCATCATGAACAGCACGGCCAGCAATGTGGAAACCCCGCGCACGGATGATATCAACGGCGTGCAAAGTCTCTATGGCGCGCCCGGGGTTTCGCCCGTCAATGATGCCTTTGCCAATTCCATCGCCATGAATGTCACCGGTGCCTCGGCCCAGGTCATCGGGGCCACCATTGGCGGCACCGCCCAATCGGGCGAGCCCAAGCATGACACGGAAAGCCCCAGCCATTCGATCTGGTGGCGTTGGACGGCGGCCAATGCCACCCCCGTGACCCTCACAACCTATGGCAGCAACTTCGACACGGTCTTGGGCGTCTACACCGGCAGTTCCCTCAATGGCCTGACCAAAGTGGCTTCAAATGATGACGAGGAGCGCGGCGTCATTCGCACGAGCAAACTTTCCTTCACCCCGACGGCTGGCACCTCCTACCAGATCGCGGTCGATGGCTGGGACGGTTCCTACGGCCAGGTCACGCTGACTCTGACCCAGGGGGAGTCCACCGGCTCCGCGCCGACCATCACCACCGGCCCTGCCAGCCAAACCGTGACAGTGGGTGGGGCGGTGACATTCACCGTGACGGCCAGTGGCAGCCCGACCGACTATCAATGGTATTTCAACGGCAGCCCGATCAGCAATGCCACGACCAGTGCTTATTCCTTGGGCAATGTGGCCTCAACCCACGCCGGTAGCTATTCAGTGATTGCGAGCAATGCTGCCGGGTCGGCCACCAGTGCTGCCGCCGGCTTGACCGTGGTTGAGCCCACGCTCACTACGCAGGCGGTCACGACCGGCCACGACGTCAGTTTTAGCGCCCCGGTGCTGAGTGGCAGCTATCAATGGCAGTTTTCGACGAACAGCGGCAGCACCTGGTCCGACTTGGCCAGTGGGGCGAATTACAGCGGGGTCACCACTCCGACGCTCAACATCAGTGCGGCCAATGCCTCGTTCAACAACAACCGCTACCGTTACGTCATCTCCAATGACGGCGGCTCGGCCACGAGTGCCGCGATCATCCTGACCGTGAGTCCTGCCTTGATCCCGTTTCCCGTGGCGATAGCCGTGGACGGCTCCGGCAATCTTTACGTCGCGGACAGTTCCACGCACGTCATCCAGCAAGTCGATCCATCCAACCGCGTGGCGACGTTTGCCGGCACCAGTGGCAGCACCGGTTCGGTCGATGGCCCGGGCACGACCGCCCGCTTCAACCAGCCGGGCGGTATCAGCAGTGCGGCCAATGCCACCCTGACCGTGGCCGACACCGCCAACGCCACCATACGGCGCGTGTCCTCGTCCGGGGTGGTGACGTTGATCGCCGGTTCACCCACGATCCGCAGCAACCTGGATGGGGCCGGCACGGCGGCGACTTTCTCCCTGCCCATCGGGTTGGCGCAGAACAGTCTCGGCACGTTTTACATCGCCGATGCCACCAATCACACGATCCGGGCCCTGAATTCCTCCAATGTGGTCTCCACCTTTGCAGGTTCGGCGGGGAATTCCGGTTCGACGGATGGCACAGGCAGCGCCGCGCGGTTCAATTATCCCACCGGTATTGCCGTGGATGCGGCCGGCAATGTCTATGTGGCCGACACCACCAACAATCTTATCCGCAAGATCACGCCGGCCGGAGTGGTCTCGACCCTGGCCGGAGTGGTGGGGGTGAGCGGTTGGCAGGACGGCTCCGGTGCGTTGTTAAATCAACCCGGAGGGTTGGCGGTCGATGCCTCGGGTAATCTTTATGTGGCCGACACCGCCAATTCGGTGATCCGCAAGATCACCCCGGCTGGTCAGGTTTCCACCCTGGCCGGCCTCTCCACCATCGGTGGATTGAAGGATGGCACCGGCAGCGGTGCCTGGTTCAACCAACCGCGCGCCGTGGCGGTCGATGGCTCTGGCAACATATACGTGGCGGACGCGGGTAATGCCGCCCTGCGCAAGATTACGCCTGCCGGGGTGGTCACCACCCTGGCTCTGACGGCAGCGCCGATCAGCAGTGGAGGCACCGGCAGCACGGGTTCCGGTTCGGGGGGCACGACCACACCCAGTTCCTCCGGGTCCAGTGGCGGCGGTGGCGGTGGAGCACCGAGTGCGTGGTTTTTCGGCGCGCTGTGCTTACTGTTATTGGTCCGTTGGTATCGACGCTGCAGGTAGTCGCATGGCCCATTAGTTGGAGGTGGGCGACCAATCATGATTCCGTAACCCAGAAAGGTTGCGCACGTTCCCCCCATGAGTGGAGCAGCGAAAGGGAATGACATTGGCTGGCAATTCGTGAATCTGTGAGCCCATGGCGGTGGACATCAGATTCTTGCAACGTGGCGTATGGCGGCGACAGATCCCCTGGGTGTTTCTGATGCTGGCCGCAGCCGCGCTGCTCTTCCAGCTGAACCCGGCATGGCGCGACCGGCTCGTATTTGACCGATCCGCCTTGGAACACGGTGAATTTTGGCGCGTCTGGAGCGGCCATTGGGTTCATTTCGGCTGGCCGCATTTTTTAGCCGATACCGGATTGTTTTTGATCTTGGGCTGGGTGCTGGAACGACGTCATCCGCGAATGACGCTGTCGGCCCTGCTCCTGATGCCGCCCTTTATTGTCGCGGCGATTTACCTGTTTGATCCCACCATGCATCGCTACGCCGGCCTGAGCGCCCTCAACCTCGGGTTGCTCCTGTTTCTGGCCCTGCGGGGCTGGCAGCGCGATTGGCGTGATTGGTTCTGGCCGGCGGTTCTGGTCATCTATGTCGGCGAAGTTGTTTTTGAAATCATGGCCGGTGGCACCGGCGGCGGGATGATCAAGTTTGATGATCCGGCGGTGCGGGTGGCCACCAGTGCCCATGTTGCGAGTGCGGTCTATGCCGGGTTGGCGTGGGCCCTGACGCGGCGTTGGAATTTTCGCCCCTCAGGAAAATCAATCCCGCCCGCCTAGCCTCAAACGAGGCGTTCCGTCACCACCCGCAGGGCGGCGGTGCGATTTTCGACCCCGAGTTTTTGCAATACGTTTTGCACGTGCTTTTTTACGGTCACCAGGCGCATTTCTAGGATGATGGCGATCTCGGGGTTGCTCTTGCCCTGGGTGATCCAGAAGAGAATTTCCGCCTCGCGCGGCGTCATGCCCAAAGCCTGTAATTCGGCCGGACTTTCCGGCAGATGGGCGGTGGGCGCCGCCGACAAGTGTTCCGTGGCCCGCAGCAACCGCGCATGCACGGCGTTGACCAGATCATCAATGTCAACCGGCTTGATCAGATAGTCGTCCGCCCCGAGATTCATGCCCCGGCGCACGTCGGTGTGTTCGCCACGGGCGGTGAGAAAGACAAAGGGGATGCGACTGGTGGCTGGTTGATCCTTGAGTGCAGTCAGGACCGCATGACCATCCGCTCCCGGCATGGAGACATCGCACAGAATGAGATCGGGCAAAACCTGGCGGGCCATGGCGACCCCGTTGAATCCGTTGCATGCTTCGTGCACCTTGAAGCCTTCCAGCCGGAGAATATCGCGGAGATTTTCCCGCACGGCCGTTTCATCCTCGATGATCAGAATTGTTTTCATTCGGTCGGTGGGAGCGGGGGCAGTGTGACCGTCACGGTGGTGCCGCGCCCGATATCACTTTCGAAGGCAAGCTTGCCGCCGAGTAGGTCCAGACAACGTTTTACCACCACCAGTCCAAGCCCGGTGCCGGTAATGTTGCCGACATTGCTGCCGCGCAGAAAGGGTTCGCCCAACCGCGGCAATTCATCGGACGGAATTCCAATGCCGCGATCACGGATTGAAACCAAGGGATGGCCGGCTGAATTGACCGAGACAATCACGCTTATGGGAGCATCCATGGGGGAATATTTCACCGCATTGGCCAGCAGATTGGAGATGATGTGCTGGAGCAGGGTTTCATCCGACAGGAGCGTTGGCGGGGCATCGGGGGCCATCTCCAGTTGGATGGTCGTTGGAGTGGCGGTTTGGATTCCGGCAATTTCCTCCCTGAAAAATGCCGCGGTATCAATCGCGAGTGGGTTGATCACGATGCTGCCGGTTTCCGTGCGACAGTAAATCAGAGTGTCTTCCAATACGTCGGTGAATCGCTGGCAACTGGACTCGATGCGGTGCAGGTGGCGCACCCGTTCGTCTTCATCCAGCCGGTGGGGATAACGCAGGAGAATCTGGGCGGACGACAGCACCTGGGTCATGGAGTTGCGAAACTCATGAGAAATCATGCCCATGAAATTTGTTTTGAGCAGGCCGGTTTCACGCTCGCGGTCGAGCGATGCGGCCAGTTCCACCGTGCGCTGACGGACCCGCTGTTCCAGGTCGCGATTGAGGGCACCCACTTCGGCGAGCGTGCTGGCGAGCACCGTAGCCAGCGTGCTGATTTCCCGCGAGCCATCTGCGGCCGCAGCCGCGGCCAGCTCGGGGGAGTGGAGCCCCTTGAGCACAGATTGCAGGGGCCGCAGCACCCGGCGCCGCAACAGCCAGGCAAAGGCCAGGATCGCGATCAGCCCCAGCGTGGCGGCCCCGGTGAGATTCAACGTGGCGTCCGCCTGAATTTGCCGCTGGGTGCGACTGGCATCAAGTTGCAACAAAACCCGGGCATGGGCGAGGGGGACGGACCGTTCGGAAGCCAAATTAGTGACGTGCGTGAAAGTGGCCGTGTCGACGGCGTAAGCAGTGAAATCGGCCTCCGTGCCCAAGGCCGAGACCGCAGCGTCGGCGATGCCTGCTGCCGTCAGCCGGCTGACCAGAAGACCCTGCAGTGACTGCTCGCTGGCAATCATGACGCGCGGTTCGGTTCCGGCTGGATTGCCCGTTACCAGCAGGAGTTTGACGTCGCCCCCGGCTGCCAGCATGCGAATGAGTCGGCTCATCTCGGTGCGGGAGTTGGCGGAATCGGCGGCGAATTGCGCCACGCGGGTGATGGTCTGCGCCCGTTCCAGTTCCTGGCTGATGAGTTGCCGCGTCATCTGGCGCCAACTCAACCAGACCCCCGTGCCCGCCAGCACGACCACCATTGCCACGAAAGGCAGGAGCAGACGCCAGGCGAGGGGGACACGTTGAGCGGGAGGCACAGAGCTCATGTGGCGCGATGGTTCAGTTCTTTTGCCCCAACGCAATGCGGGACCAAGTATCTTCTCCCATCGGAGAATACCGGGACAGGACGAGTTACGGTAAGGTTGAGCCATGAGCATTCCACGTCTTCCCCTTGTCTTGTTTCTGTTTTCCCTCGCAGGATTCCTTACCCGGGCCATTGCCACCGAGGTGATTTCGAATGGTTCCTTTGAGACGGTGCCGCCGGCCGGTTCAGTTCCTCCCGGCTGGACTTTGCAAACCAACGGGCCCACTCCGCCGACACTGCTGGTCACCGGCGCGCAGGTGAAAACCGGAACGGTGGCTTTGCGGGTCGATGGGCGCGTTGATGCCGAGGACGGCGTCAAACAGAATATTACTCCGCTGCTCCAATCGGCCGCGAACGGCAGCGGTCGGCGTTACGCGCTGCGCTGCTGGATTCGGTTGGACGATTTTGCCAGCGTGCGGGTGGTGTTGCACTATGGTGATGACGCCGGTCAGCATCCGGATCTGGTGTTGGCGGAGCGCACGGTGCTGACCGCCGGCCAATGGGTGCTGGTCGAAGGCACCAGGACGATAACGTGGCAGGGCACCCTGCAATTGGCCACGATTCAATTCCAGGTTTCGCAACTGGCCAACATTGCCGGGACGCAACCTACGCGCCTTTTCCCGGGCTATTATTTGGATGAAGTGGCGATGGATCTTGATACCGATGGGGACGGGTTGATGGATCGTGACGAACCGGCCCTGGGTATGAACCCGAATTCGGCCGACAGTGACGGGGACAGCCTGCCCGATTGGTGGGAACGCGACCATGGATTTTCGGCAAGCGTCAACGAGTCAGCGCTTGATACCGATGGCGATGGCTTCACCAACCGTCAGGAATATTTTGCCGCCACTGATCCGCGGGATGCCAGTTCCTACCCGGGCAAGCCCGCCAATCCCAACGCCAATGCCGCCACGCGTGCCGTCCTGCGCTGGTTGGCTTTGCTGCCCGCGCAGGCCCCCAATGGTCATTTGGCCGTGGGGCAGATGGTCAGTGATTTGACCACGGATCCCACCGAATATCCGCGCATGATTGATGGGCTGGCCACATTGACGGGTCATTACCCGGCCATTGCCTCGATGGCGATTGAGCATGCCACTAACCCAGGTTTGCAAATTGCGGAATGTGAGGCGCGGGCTTTGGCTTATTGGCAGGCCGGGGGCCTCGTGTTGCTGAAATGGGCCATCCACAATCCGTGGACTCTGGCGTCGGCCGGCGACACCACGAGTATAGATATCACGGGTTTACTCAATCCCGCTTCCTCGGCTCCCTCGGCCTTGGCCCGCAATCAGGCGGCGAATGCCGTGTTGCAGGGCTGGATGACCGAGGTGGGGGATGCCTTGACCCGACTGCAGGCGCAGGGCGTGGTGGTGATGTTTCGCCCCATCTCCGAGATGAACGGGCCCTGGTTCTGGTGGGGCCATTGGGAACGCAGCGAGTATCTCGCACTCTGGCAGCATCTCTATAATTACTTCACGGTTACCCGCGGCTTGAACAATCTGATCTGGGTGGCGGAAACGGATTCCGGCACGCACGCGCCCGGTGCTGTGGGGGGCAAAGGCAATCCCTCGGATTACTACTATCCGGGGGACAATTATACCGATGTATTCGGTCACAACCTTTACGATGTCGACTGGGTCTTGGATTTTGACAGTGACCGGGTCTATGCCCGTTTTCCCAAGGTTTTCGGAGTGCCTCAAGCGGGACCGGATCATGGCACCCGAACCGGCACTTTTGACAATCTGATCTATTTGCAGCGCAGCGAGGCCGCTCTACCGCGCAGTTCCTTTTTTGTGGTGTGGAACAGTTTTCAGACGGACCACCCACCGGCGCCGGCCGTCCCCGGCGTGCAAAAGATCGGGATCGTCGACAACGTCAATGCGTCGGCATTGATGAGTGCCACGGGTATTGTGAATCGGGAATTGCTGCCACCGGAATTGTTTGGCGCGTCGGCCCCGCCACCACCGGTTACTCCCGGGGTTGCATTGCCCACCATCACCAATCAACCCGCCAGTGTGACCGCCACCATTGGTGCAAATGTCAACTTTACGGTCGCAGCGGATGGCAATCCGACGGGTTATCAATGGACCGTTGGTGGGGCGACGATTGCCGGGGCAACGAGTGCCTCCCTGACCTTGACCGCGGTCCAGACCAACCAGGCCGGCAATTATGCGGTGACGGTCAGCAATGCTGGTGGTGCGGTCGTCAGTCGTGTAGCGACCCTGACGGTGTTGCCCGGCGGGACAACCAGTCAGGTCGTGACGACGGGTCACGATCTGGTTTTTTCCGCGACGAATGTCAGCGGCGCCATCCAGTGGCAGGAATCGACCGACGGTGGCACCAGCTGGCACAACCTCGCCAACAACGGCAATTATCAAGGAGCGACTACAACTACGCTGCAGATCAATGGCGCCTCGGGTCCACTCAATGGCGCGCAGTTTCGTTACGTCACCAGCACAGTTACGAGTGCACCATTTGTGCTGACCGTGATGGCGGCCCTGCTGCCATTTCCCGTGGCCGTGTCAGTGGATGGAACCGGCAATATTTTTGTGGCCGATGCTTCCTTGGACACCATCCAGAAAATTGCCGTGGATTTGTCGGTCACAGAATTTGCCGGATTGGCAGGACAGACCGGCACGGCCGATGGTGCAGGCACTACGGCACGGTTCAATGAACCGAGCGGCATTGTCGTGGGCGCGGATGGCATCTTGAGCGTGACCGACAGTGCGAACGCCACGATTCGGGTGATTACCCCTGCAGGGGTGGTCAGCACCCTGGCGGGTTCGACCGTGAGTCGGGGCAACGCCGACGGCACTGGCAGCGCGGCAACATTTTCCGCCCCGTTGGGCATAGCCCGGGATACTGCCGGCAACCTTTACGTTGCTGATGCGATGAACCACACGGTGCGCAAAATCACGACCACTGGAACGGTGAGCACCTTGGCGGGAAGGTCCGGCGTGGCCGGGAGCAGCGATGGCCCGGGTGCTGCTGCAAGATTCAATCATCCGACTGGGGTGGCGGTGGATGGGGGCGGCAATGTCTATGTGGCTGACGCCATCAACAACCTGATCCGCCGCATTAACCCGGCCGGAGTCGTGACGACCTTGGCTGGCACAACTGGCGTGAGCGGCACCATTGATGGATCCGGTGGAGTGGCACTCTTCAATAATCCCGGGGGTCTTGTGAGCGATGTGGCGGGTAATCTTTACATTGCGGACACGGGCAATTCGACGGTGCGTAAAATCGCCCCGGATGGGACCGTGACCACGTTGGCGGGATTGCCCGGAGTGGCCGGATTGCAGGATGGCACCGGATTCGAGGCGTGGTTCAATCAACCTCGTGATGTGGCCTTGGATCCGGCGGGTAATTTGGTGGTGGCCGATACCGGAAATGCGGTGGTGCGTCGGGTTACTTTGGGTGGAGTGGTTACGACGCCGGCACTCATTGCCGGGGTCAGCACGCCCGTGACACCAACTCCCACCACTCCAGTCGTCACGACGCCACCGTCCTCTGCAGGGCAGACTTCAGCCGCTGCATCCAGCGGTGGGGGCGGCGGGGGTGCGGCGAGTCCCTGGTTTCTCACGGCTCTATCCCTGCTGAGTTTGGGCCGGAGATATGGGCGGCCCTTGGCGGTATTTTTGGGGTTGTAAGGGTGAGATTAAGACGCGCCGGCCACCCGGCGTCATCACGGATTTTTTGACCTGCTAACACCAGCCTCGACGGGTTGGGTGCAGACGCTAGGGTGAACTGGTCAGCCCGTGTTCACCCCGCCATGAAAGCCATTCTCGTCATGTTTGATTCGCTCAACCGCAAGTGGTTGGAACCCTATGGCGGCGGGGCGGGGGTGCCGACGCCCAACTTCAACCGGTTGGCCCGGCACAGTGCGACGATGACAAATTCCTATGTCTGCTCCATGCCTTGCATGCCCGCACGGCGTGATCTGCTGACGGGTCGCCCCGGGTTTCTGCACCGCGGTTGGGGTCCGATGGAACCTTTCGATGATGCGTTCCCCGAAATCCTGCAAAAGGCCGGCGTGCATTCGCATCTGGTCACGGACCACTACCATTATTTCGAGGAGGGCGGGCAGAATTATCACACCAGGTTCTCGACCTGGGATTTTCAACGCGGGCAGGAGGGCGACCCGTGGAAACCGCGCCTCGATGCGGAATTCGCCGTGCCCGCGACGACCAACTTTCATTCCGATGCGCGAATCCGGCAGGATTTTGTCAACCGGCACCAGGCGGTGCACAGCCAGACACGGACCTTCGATTCCGGGTTGGAATTCATCGCGCAGCATCATGCCACCGACAATTGGTTTTTGCAGATCGAATGTTTTGATCCCCACGAACCCTTTTTCGCGACGGAGGAATGGCGCCGGAAATATTCGCCCGATTACACGGGGCCGGTGACCGACTGGCCGACTTATGGCCGTTTGAGCGATTTGGGGGCACGCGCCGAACTGTTGCCCCAATGGCGGCGGGAATATGCGGCCCTGGTGGCGATGTGCGATCATTCACTCGGCCGCGTGTTGGACGAGATGGACCGGCACGACCTGTGGCAGGACACCATGCTGATTGTGGGCACCGACCACGGGTTTTTCCTCGGCGAACACGGCTTTGTGGCCAAGAACCTCGGGCCCCTTTGGGAGGAAGTGGCGCACACGCCGCTGTTCGTCTGGGACCCGCGCACGCAGGTGCAGGCTGAGGCGCGCCACTCGCTCGTGCAGATCATTGATTGGGGGCCGACCCTGCTGGATTTCTTCGGTTGTCCGCCGACCGGGGACATGACTGGTCACGCCCTGCGGGGTGTGGTGGCGCACGACACCCCGGTGCGGGATGCGGCGATTTTCGGCTACACGAATCATTACCTCAATGTGACCGATGGGCGTCATGTTTACATGCGGGCCAATGATCCCGGTTATGCGGGACCCCTTTGGGATTACACGCTCGACCCGGCCAACATGAACGCCCGCTACCCGCTGGCCAAACTCCAGTCGGCCGAGGCGGTGGGGCCGCTGCCGTTCAGCAAGGGCGTCCCGCTGATGCGCTATCGCACGCAGGCGCTGCACGAAGTCACCGCGCCGCTCGGGACCCTGCTCTACGATGTGCAGGCTGACCCCACGCAGGAAAGGCCCCTGGACGAACCCGCGGTGGAAACCCGTATGAACAAGACCGCGTGCCGGCTGCTGGCCGAAGTCCATGCCCCGCCAGAACAATACCGAAGGCTGGGATGGGTGCCGGCGGAGTAGGGGTTGCATTCGCGGCTCGACGCGGTCGGCCCGGTTTCGCAGCCTGACAGCACTTACCCATGGCCCGGCGCTGGCAAATGATGTCCGATGAGCGATTGCTCGATCTTCGCTTGTGCGATCTTGATTTGCACATCGAGGGTTCGGCCGTCGAGGAGCGCACCCAGCGCATCGATGCAGAACTGGCCGACAAGGGCTTGCGGTTTCGACCGCATTACTGGGTGGGGGCGGAATGGTTCACGCCCGACGGGGTGCCCGGGGTGGCCGTGCCGTTTTACCTGGTGCATCCGCGGCTGACCCAGCTGGAACGTGACATCATGCTGGATGTCGAGGGCCTGGCGGCACCGGAATGCCTGCGGATCCTGCGCCACGAGGCCGGCCATGCCATCGACAACGCCTACCGGCTGCACCGGCGCAAGCGCTGGCGCGAAATTTTCGGTTCGTTTACCGATCCCTATCCCGAAACCTACAGTCCGCGGCCGAACAGCCGGCGTTTTGTGCAACACCTGACCGGCTGGTATGCCCAGGCGCACCCGGCCGAGGATTTTGCCGAGACCTTTGCGGTCTGGCTGACCCCGGGCTATCCGTGGCGGCGGCGCTATGCGGACTGGCCCGCCTTGGAAAAGTTGGAATATGTGGACGAACTCATGCGCGAGATTGCCGATGAGGTGATGTCGGTGCGGTCCCGGCGCTTTGTCGAGCCGTTGAAGGAAATCAAGACCACGCTGCGCCAGCATTATGCGTCTAAACGCGAGATCTACGCGGTGGAGTGGCCGGCCTACTACGACCGGGATTTGCGCCGGATCTTTCTGGAGAACCCGCCCAATCGCCGGCGCATGTCAGCAGCGGCCTTCCTGCGCACGTGGCGGTTTGATATGTGTCGCACGGTGAGCGAGACATCCGGGGTGGCCGTCTACACGGTGAATCATCTGCTGAAAACCATGATCGAGCGATGCCGGGCCCTCAACCTGCGTTTGCGGGACTCGCCCCGGCGCACGCGCGAAAATATGCTGCTCATGTTGATGATGCACACCATGCATGTGGCCCGGGCGGGTTATCCCCAGATTGCCTTATGAAGCTGCTCAGCCGCCAGTTGAACATTGTGACCTTGATGCACCAGGATTTGGTGCCGCCGGATTCGATCGAGGGTCTTGATGCGAAGGTGATCCAGCCTTGGAAGATGGAGTTTGATGTGCAGTCGACCCTGCGCCACATGGGCCACCAAGTCCATCCGGTCGGCATCTATAGTGACCTCGGGGTCATCAGCGAGGCGCTCGACCGGGTGAAGCCCGACCTCGTGTTTAACATGCTGGAGGAGTTCGACGGACAGGTGCTGTTTGACCAGCACGTCGTTTCGTTTCTGGAACTGAAGCGTGCCCGCTACACTGGATGCAATCCGCGCGGACTCACCCTGGGACATGACAAGGCACTCTCAAAAAAGATCCTGGCCTATCACCGTATTCCCGTCCCGGCCTTCGCGGTGTTTTCCCCGGGGCGCAAAGTGCGCCGGCCGCCCAAGCTGCCGTTCCCCCTGCTGGTCAAGTCACTCATCGACGAGGGTTCGGTAGGAATATCCCGCGCCTCGGTTGTGAACGACGATACCGCGCTGTTGGAACGCGTGGCCCTCATTCACCGCCAGACCGGCAGTCCGGCGATTGCGGAACAATACATCGCCGGGCGCGAAATTTACGTGAGCGTGCTGGGCAACGAACGGTTGCAGACCTCGAACGCTTGGGAACTGGTGCTGGAGCACCTGCCGGAAGGTGCGCCCAACATCGCGACCAGCCGCTTGAAATGGGACTATGCGCATCAGGAAAAAATGGGCATGAAAACCCGTCCGGCCGAACTGGACGCTGAGCAACGCCGCCAACTGGACCAACTGGCCAAGCGCATTTACCGTCAATTGCACCTCAGCGGCTATGCGCGGCTGGATTTCCGCATGTCCCCCGAGGGCCGGTTTTACCTGTTGGAAGCAAATCCCAATCCCTGCCTCTCTTTTGGCGAGGACTTTGCCGAGGCGATGGAGAGTGCAGGCATGAATTACGAGGCCCTGTTGGATCGCATCCTGCGGCTGGGTCTGAGCTACCGCGGGGTGGCGTGAGTTCGGAGATGGGAATTGGCAGATCGGAGTTGGGATCGGCGCTTGCAGCTGGTCGGGTGTCCGACTGGATGAGTGCCAACAGATACTCCAACCATGAAGCAGCTATTGCCCACAATTAATCCCTCTCCCGGTTATGACCGCATCAAGGTCGTGGCGAGTTTCGCGGAACTGGTCGGCACTCCTTTTCGTGAGGGCGTGAACGCGCTGTGCTGGGCCCGCACCCTGTCGGGTAATTTCGACGAGATCGCGACCGGTCTGGGCGTCGTCGAGGAAATCACGACCCTGGATGAGGCGCGCTTAAGGGAACTCAACTTGAGTCCCGCGGGCCGGGCCGCGCGGGAGGTCCTGCTGGAAGACCAACGGTTGCTCCGCGACTGCGGGCTGGCGCCGATCCTGGATTGCATTCCCGGTTATCCCTGCGACACCGAGGCCGGGCCCGTGCCCACCGATGTCTATTCGTTCCACGTCGACAGCGCCACGACCGAGGCGGATACCTGGCTTTGCAGTTACAACGTCGCACCCTCAGAGGGTCTGCGCAATGAGGAGGCCGTGCGTCGGGTGGATGTGCCGGACACGCGCGCGGCATTGCTCAAGCTTTACGGCGGTCGGGATGATGCGGACTTTTCCGCTTATTTGAGCGAGAATTGCTTCGATTTGCATTATGTGCCCGTGCCCTCAGCGCAGCCTTATTCGTTCGGTCTGGGCAATCTCTGGCGCATTGCCACCGCATGGCCGGGCAGCCCGGTGCCCCCATGCATTCATCGCGCCCCCATCACGCTGCCCGGTCAGCTGCCGCGCCTGCTGTTGATCAGTTGAACAGACTGGAGGCGAATCGAATGCAAGCTGTCAGCCCGCCCGGCGGCGCTGTCTTATGACGAAGGCCATCACGATGATTCCGAAGAGGGTAGCGTAGGATGATGGCTCGGGCACAGCGGTTCCGCCATTGATTGTAAGACTGGTGATGGTGAATTCGGCTTGGGAGCCTGAGAAGACGTTGGGCAGAAATACGCGTCCAGTTCCGGGCGTGGTGGGCACATAGGTGCCGTTGTAAGCCGGGAAAAAGCTGTTCATCTCTGTGAACGCCCCGACGAAGCTGAAGGTCGTAGTGTCGGCTTCTATGCTGAATTCGAATCCTCCGATGACGTTACTGGCGGGTGTGGTCAGACCGATGGTGCCCAAAAATTCGTCCGTGCCAGCATAGAAATAAAGGCTACTGGGTGGACCCTCCGCCCTGAGACTAGAGGCAGGTGCGTCTGCTGCCGAGGTGGGGCGGCTATAGCCACTGGATAGTCCTGAACCGCCGATGTTGGCCCATAACTGATTGTCGGTGGTGGTTTGCTCGCTCCAGAGATTGCGGTAGGAAAGAAAAGTCGAGGTGCTTGTGTTGGCGAAGCTGGCCCCGGTGGTTAACACAAAGGTGTAGGTTTGCCCCATGACATAACCCAGATTGTTATCGTTGGCTGTTCCGGTCAGGGTGAAGACCACTTGAGCGGGGGATTTGCTGGTCAGGCTCAACAGCAAGGCCATGCACGCCAGACTGGCATACCGACGGCAGGTTCTCATGTCGGCACTTGATGCTCACGGCCATGTGAAGACAAAACAATTGCTGGTTATCATCTTCATAGTAGACGGCCTGCTGCAGGAGGATCGCGTTACGAGGGAACCACTGCGCGTTTTTTGTTAATGGCCGGATATTTGTTGAAATCCTATGTTGTCGTTTTGATCTCAGTGGTCGGCGTAGCAGCCATTGGTGGAAATCGCGCTGGGAGACGGAGTGAAATTTTCACCCGCACCAATGTCGCCGGATAAGTTACATTGCCGGGAGATCCCGGGCTTTACCCGGCCGCCAGCGTGAGCAGCTCGCGCAGGCGCAGGGGATCGGTGGCCGAGGTCTTGGCCACAAATCCGCGCAAGTGCGCGAAGTGCACGTCGGGCTCGTGGGCGATGCGGGTGAAATCGAGTCGCGGATGATCACGATGCCGGGACAGGCCGTAGCCGTCGCCCCGCCGATCCGGGGCAATGATTGCAACCACCCGATCGTCCAAACCCTGTTCCAGCACGTAACGGTCGAGCCCGGACGAGGGATCCTCGGGCAGCGGATTCGTCCGCGGCATGAAGACGACTTCCGGTGCTGTTTCATTTTCCGGGGACACCGCCATGCCATCCAGGGACCAGAGTTCCGCATGTTGCCCGATAAAGGTCAGCCGGGTGCGCAAATGGCGCAGGTAGCCGAGCAGATCGTTTCCGACCATGCGCATGATTTCCCACAACGGTTCGCCGGCCGACAGTTGGGTCGTGGAGGCGAACCGCCGCAACAGGGTGCCGTCGATGGGCGAGCTGAGTTGGTTGATGACCGGGCGCTCGACCCCGAGCCATTTGGCGGTGGCATTGGGTCCGCGGCAATCGAACCACTCGGCGGGTTCCAGTCAGTCGCAAAAGGCCCTGGCGTCCTCGTAGAGACCAAGGTGCTGCAACACGAGAGACAGCGCACAGGTCGGAGCCCGATCATCCGGCAGCTGGTGATGGTCGAAATTGTTGAGGTCGGGCTCGTGGCGGTGACCCACATCGACCACCGCGGTGGCCGGATCGGCCAGATCGGCGGCGGTCGGCTCCCGTCGCACCACGGGGGTGGGGAAGGAGGCAAGCAGCACGCAGCAGGCG
>JAIPJW010000054.1 GCA_021734075.1 Cephaloticoccus sp. | reverse complement strand
GGGGGCCGCCATGACCTTCCTCGGTGACGGGGCTGTCAATCAGGGCGCCGTGCACGAGGCCTATAATCTGGCCTCTCTCTGGCAAATCCCCGTGGTGTTTGTCATTGAAAACAATGGCTATTCCATGGGCACCAGCCAGTCGCGCTCCTCCGCCGGTGAATTGCCCAAGCGGGCCGAGGGTTATGACATGTCGTGGGACAGCGTCGACGGGCACGACATTTATGCCGTCCGTGCGATCATGGACAAACACCTCAACCTCGCCCGGGAAAAGTCCGAGCCCTCCATCGTCGAGTTGCGCACCTACCGCTACCGCGGACATTCGGTGGCCGACCCCGACAACACCTACCGCACCAAGTCGGAAATCGAGGAATACCGCCGCACCAAGGATCCCATTCAATTTTTCCAGGACCGGCTCGTGGCGGAAAAAATATTCACCGAACACGATGCCCGGGTGATCGACAAGGCCGCCCGCGCCGAAGCCGAGTCCGCCGTCGAGTTTGCCGAGGCCAGTCCCTGGCCCACGGTCGAGTCCATCCAACAGGACGTGTATTGGGAGGCTGATCATCCCGCCGAACGGGCGTCCGCCGGCCGCCTCTTCTTCGACTGAACTCCGAACCCGCTTTTACCGTGCCAATCATCTCATACCGCGAAGCCGTTCGCCATGCCATCGCCGAGGAAATCGAACGCGACGAAAATGTCGTCCTTTTGGGCGAGGAAGTCGGCCAGTTCAATGGCTCCTACAAAGTCTCCGAGGGTCTGCTAGAAAAATACGGACCCAAGCGCATTGTGGACACCCCGATCAGCGAAGCCGGGTTCATCGGCATGGGCGTCGGCGCTTCGATGCTCGGCATCCGCCCCGTCATGGAACTCATGTTCTGGAGCTTCTACTCGGTCGCCTTTGACCAGATCCTGAACAACGCCGCCAATGTGCGCTACATGTCGGGCGGCCTGATCAACTGTCCCATCGTCATCCGCGGCCCGGCCAACGGCGGCACCAATGTCGGCGCCACCCATTCGCATACCCCCGAGAACGTCCTCGCCAATCATCCCGGCGTGAAAGTGGTCGTGCCTGCCACCGCCTACGACGCCAAGGGTCTGCTCAAGTCCGCCATCCGCGACAATGACCCCGTGATGTTCCTGGAAAACACCATGCTCTACGGGGAAAAGGGCGAGGTGCCCGATGGCGAATACCTGATTCCACTCGGCAAGGCTGATGTGAAGCGGGCGGGCACCGATCTCACCATCGTGACCTATGGCCGCTGTGTGCTCCATTCGCTCAAGGCCGCCGAGGAACTGGAAAAAGAGCACGAAATTTCGGTCGAGATCGTGGACCTGCGCTGCATCCGTCCTCTGGACATCGAAACCGTGCTCGCATCGGTGGCCAAGACCCACCGCGTCCTCATTGTCGAGGAACAAAAGCCTTTCTGCAGCGTCGCCACCCAGATTGCCTACATGATCCAAAGCGAGGCCTTCGACGAACTCGACGCCCCGATCAAACGCCTTTCGACGGTCGATGCGCCCGCCATATACAGCCCGCCCCTTGAAGTGGCACAACTCCCCAACCCCGGCCGCATCATCAAGGCCGCCCTCGAAGTCATGGCCTGAGCCAAACCGTCACCCGAACTCTCAACTTCCAAATCCGAAACACCATGGCCGACATCATTGATATGCCCAAGCTCAGCGACACCATGACCGTGGGCACGCTGGTCAAATGGCTTAAAAAAGAAGGTGATACCGTCGCCAATGGCGACATGCTAGCCGAGGTCGAAACCGACAAGGCCACGATGGAATTGGAATGTTTCTTCGATGGCACCTTGTTGAAGATTTTCGCCCCTGACGGTTCCCAGATTGAAGTCGGCGCCCCGCTGTGCGCCATCGGTGAAAAGGGCGAGAAGGTCGATGCTCCCGCCGCCAAAGCCCCTGCTCCCGTGGAAAAGAAGCAAGAACCGGAAGCGCCCAAGGCGGAGGAAAAACCTGCTGCTGCCGCCAAGGCGGAACCTGCAGGCCCGGTCGCTGATCCGGCTCCGGCAAAATCGGAACCCGCTTCGCCATCGGCCAAGGCGGAAGCTGACAAGGCAGAGACTCCCTCCACCGGTTCGGGTCGGGTAAAAATCTCTCCCCTGGCCAAGAAACTGGCCGTCGAAAAGAACGTCAATTATTCGCTGGTCAAGGGCACCGGACCCGGAGGGCGCATCGTGCGCGCCGATATCATTGCCGCGGAAAAAAATCCCCCGATTATATCCGCCCCGACCGCCAAGCCAGCCACGGACAAGGCCAAGCCGCCGAGTTGGCCCTGGCGTTCCGCATTCGACAAATCACCCATCCAGGCCGAGGGCACCAAGCCACTGTCAAACATGCGTGCGACCATCGCCAAACGATTGGTCGAATCCAAGACGCAGATCCCTCATTTTTACCTCGAGATCGAAGTCGATGCTGCACCGCTCAGTGCATTGCGTGTGCAACTCAATAACGGTCTCGGCACCGATGGGGTGCGCGTCTCCGTCAACGATTTCATCCTCAAGGCCAGCGCCCTCGCCCTGCGCGCTCTGCCGGCTGTCAATTGTTCGTGGAGCGAGGCGGGGATCAAGGCCCACGCCAGCACCCATGTCTCATTTGCCGTGGCGATTGATGACGGCCTCATCACCCCGGTGATCAAGGACACCGACCAAAAATCAGTCTTCGCCATCAGCACCGAGGCCAAGGATCTGGCCAAGCGCGCCAAGGCCAAGAAGCTCGCCCCGGCCGAATTCACCGGTGGCACCTTCTGTGTTTCCAATCTTGGCATGATGGGCATCCCCCGTTTCTCCGCGATCATCAACCCGCCCAATGCCGCGATCCTCGCGGTCGGGGCCAGTGTCAAAAAGCCCGTGGTCGTGGGCGACCAGATTGTAATCGGCGAACGCATGGTCCTGACCCTCTCCTGCGATCACCGCGTCGTGGACGGCGCCCTCGGCGCGCAGTTCCTCAACGCCGTCAAGGACCACCTCGAGAACCCGGCGTTGCTCCTGGTCTAAACAGCAATTAAAAACTGCCGGAACCGTTCGCCGATTCAGCAGATGAGGCGGAGTTCGATTCCACTTGTAGGCCAAACCACTCTCGCAGGGTCGGGGATGGCCGGCTCAGCCGTCAGTCAACTTTCGGCCCGTTGTTTGGCATCGGCTTCGATCAACTTGATCAAGCCGTCGAGGGTGGCCTTGGTTTTCGTCTTTATGTCGGGCAGTTCAGCCGCACTCGCGACCTTCGCGCTGGCAAAGAGGTAGAACTTCATCTTCGGCTCCGTGCCACTGCCGCGGGCGGCAAAACTGTAGCCGTTGCTCAACGTCACGAAATAAAGATCCTGCTTAGGGATCAATTCGTTGTCGGCATCGTGGATATCCTGCCGGCCAAAGTCCTCGAATTTGGTCACCGTGACTGCGCCAAAGCATGTGGGCGGGGTTTCCCGGTAGGTCTCGAGAATGCGCTTGATCTTCGCATTGCCGCTCGCGCCTTCGTAGTAAATGTTGATCACGCCTTCCAGATAGAATCCGTATTTCAGGTAAATCTCATCGAGATACTCCGGCACCGTCAAACCGCGCAATTTCACGGCGGCACAGAGCTCGGCAAACATGAGACAGGCCGAGTTGCCATCCTTGTCCCGGATATAATCGTTGGGCAGGTAGCCGTAGCTTTCCTCGCAGCCAAAGGCATAAAACGTGGCGTGTTGCTGCAGCAGCTTGGCGCGGTCCTTGAAATTCTGGTGGGAATCCCCCTCGCTGCTGCCAATGCCCGCACGCAACTGTTCCTCGTAAACCCGCATCTTGGCGGCGATCCATTTAAAACCGGTCAGGGTATTGATGACCTTGACACCGTGGCCCTCTCCGATGGCGTCCTGCAGCCGGGTGGTCACAAAGGTCTTGATGATGCAAACCCGGTCGGAACCCGCCGCGGGAATCAAGCCGAGTTCCTTGTATTTTGACAGGCGGTATTCCGCCAGGAGCGAGCCGATCTGATTGCCCGTCAACAGTTCCATCTGACCCGCGCGGTTGCGCACGGCCACGCCCATGCGATCGGCATCGGGATCAGTGGCCAATACCACCTCGGCGCCAATCTCTGTCGCCAAGGCCACCCCTTGGGCCAGTGCCTCCGAGTTCTCCGGGTTGGGTGAGCGCACGGTGGGGAAATTGGCATCAAATTCCAGCTGCGATTTCACCGGCGACACATGACACCCGGCATGGATCAGAAGCGGCAAGGAGTGAACAGCACCGGTGCCATGGATGTTGGTGAACACCACCTTCAACTGGGCCTGTTTGATGATGTCACGGTCGATCAACGCGGTGCCGGCGGCCGAAAGATATTCATCATCCGCTTCACGTTTCAACGTGACCACCTTGCCTAAATCCTTGTTCAAAAACCGGCTCAGTTCACCGAGTGGCACGGCGTTGACCTCGTCGACAATGCCCGTGTCATGCGGTGGGACCACCTGCGCGCCATCATCAAAATAGGCCTTGAATCCATTGTCGTGCGGCGGGTTGTGGCTCGCCGTGATGACCACCCCGGCGTGCGCCTGCAACCAACGCACCGAGAAACTCAATTGGGGCGTGGGACGCGGGCCGTCAAAGATAAAGGCTTCCCCGCCCAGCTGGGTCCAGGTCGAGGCGGCCAATTCGCAGAAGTGCCGCGAGAAATGCCGCACATCGTGGGCAATGACGAATTTGGGCGCAGCCGCTTCCTGCCGGCCCGCGAGGAATTTTTTCGTGTAGCGAAACAGGCCAATCACAGCGCGGATCAGCGTGAAATCGTTGAGCACATTGCAGCCAATCGCGGCATGTTCGGGCGCGCCGGTGGCCGACAGTATTCCCGTCTCCGCCTTCGCAGCCACTTTGCCCACCGTGCGGCCACGCATCCCACCGGTGCCAAAGGCCAGATAAACATAAAACCGGTCATTCAGTTCACTCCACTCTCCGGCGTTGACCAATTCATCGATGCTGGCCGCGGCCCAGGGCGGCAGGTTCGCGCCGAGTAAATCCTGCAGGTTCTGCACGGCCGCGGGCATGAGGTGACCCGCAGATCCGGCTGCGGTAATCTTTTCCAATGTGGTCATTTAGATGGGTCGTCGGGGGTTTCAGGCATCAAGGCACAGTCCATCACTCACTGCTGGCACGGGGTCAAGTTTCCGCCAAGCCTCACCGAAAGTTTCCGCGTCGTAACCGAAAAGCGGTGAGACTTCGATGCGGATGTTGGGCAACCCCGATTCATCCGTGGCCACCTCGACGCCGCATGTCCTGAGCCAGCGGGTAAATTGCCGGAGTTGATCGTCGCGACAGGTCTGCGGGGAATCCGTGCCCCCGGCATTTTTGACCGGCGAAAAGTCATCCGCGCGCTCCGTCTCGATCACCACCGGATTTTGCGCGAACGGCAGGGCATCAAAAACAAACAGTTCAAATTTCACCCCGTTCGCCTCGGCGGGTTTTACCGGATTACCCCGGTCATCAATGGTCGGGATTTTCTTGTTGGCCCGGTGAAAGGCGAGGGCCGCTCCCGTATTCGCGGGCCGGGCCATGCGCCGGACGAATTCACGGTCCAGCATATGAATGGCAATGCTGCCGGCAATGAAGCGCAATTGACCGGTCGCATCCGTCTCCTCCTGCCGGTCCATCGGCAGGTCGGAATATTCCACCACGACCAGCTTCCCGTGCTGGACACAAAAGTGGCCGACCTTTTCGCCGGCATGGGCCTTGGGCACCATTTTGCTGCTCATCTCCGAACCCTGCAGCAAATGCCAACCGATGAAGGCCGGGTCGATGCACCGCACCAGCGGGTTGTCCACTTGGAAATAACTCAGGCAGTCGATCCCCTCCCGCTGCATCAGGTCCAATGCCCCGCTGCGTTCCAGGGCCCGCAGCGAGCCACCGTGCCCATCCGGGCTCATGGCAATCGCCCCGGGTGACTCGAGGAGGATTTTTCCGGCGAAGTCCACGGCCGGCATCCGCCCCTGGCGAAGGAAATGCAGGTATTGCTCCGCCAGACCAAAGTTTTTGTGTTCGGTAAAAAACGCCACCGTTGCGTCATGGTTTTGATGGCTGGTCATGATGAACCAGTGGAGGGGCCGGCCATAACGCCGACCTGCGGCCAGAATCTTTTCCGCGAAAACCTGAAACAACGGCCGGGCCCGCACGGGGGTCACCGGAAACGTGCCCTTGGGTCCGTCATAGCCCAGGCGGGTCCCCTGCCCGCCCGCCACGGTGAACGCCGCCACGCGGCCGTTGCGCAGGGCGGTTTCACCCGTCGTCTTGGCCTGGACCCAGGCCGCGCGGTCGCCGCCATGTTGGGGCAGACTGATATACGGGGCCGGATTGAGATCTGCCAAATCCACCGCCGAGGCCGCTGCGCCGAGCAAGGTGCGGCTGAGTTGAGCCACCTCGGCCAGGTCGATCTCACTCGCGTCCTGCAGCAGCTGGGTCTGGGTCGCGGTGTCGAGCCGGTCGAAATGGGCAAATACCTGGCCTTGTCCGGCTCGGTGAAATTTATCGATGAGGGGGTGCATGGGTTGATACGCGATAGGTCAGTTGAATCAGCGGGTCATTCCTTGATTCGAAAAATGTATTCCTCCGGTTTGGCATAGCCCAGGCGTTGGCGTATGACCTTTTCCACATAAGCCGGATCGGTCCGCAATCGGTCGAGGATCTTTTCCTGTTCGCGCAGCCTGAGCTGGGCATCCTGCAGCTTTTTACGATTGGCCAGCTCCAAGTCATGAAGTTTCACATATTCCTGCTGGGCCTGCCAAAAGAACACGCCCGACATCACCGCAACGCCCAAAAACAGGGCGAAATACAGGGAGATGACGAAACGGCGCAGGTTCACAACAACGGTTAGAAGCTAATTATGGTTTTGTGTAAATTATCTCTGTAAACTTTTTGTCCCATGGTTTTTGCGTGCCTTTCGGCCGTATTGCCTCAATCTCCGTTTTTCCATGTATCAGGCCTTTTACGGGTTCCAGGAGATGCCGTTCAACATCACCCCGGATCCGAGATTTCTCTACCTCAGTCCCACCCACCAAGAAGCTCTGCAACACTTGAAATACGGTGTGCAGGAGAGGAAGGGCTTTATTGTGCTGATCGGCGAGGTGGGTTGCGGCAAGACGACACTCTGCCGGCGCTTTCTCAACGAGATCGATACGGAGCGTTTCGACACCGCCCTGATCCTCAATCCCCGCGTGACGGAGACGCAGATGCTAAAGGCCATTCTCACCGAATTGGGTGAAACCAAACTGGCCCGCAGTCAGGTAGACCTGGTGGCCCAGATGAACCGGGTCCTGCTGGAGCGTATCGACCGTGGCCGCGACATTGTCCTGATCATCGACGAGGCCCAAAACCTTTCCTTCGCGGTTCTCGAACAGATCCGCCTGCTTTCCAATCTCGAGACCGATCACCAAAAGCTCCTGCAGATCGTGCTCATGGGCCAACCTGAACTGAAGGATGTCCTCGCGCAGGAGGAATTGCGCCAGTTGCGCCAGCGCATTCTGGTGCATTACGAATTGCACCCGCTTTCCCTGGAAGACACCCGGCACTACATCCATCACCGTCTCACGCTGGCAGGGGGCATGGGGCGACCGGTATTCACTCCCTGGGCCCTCCGCGCGATCCACAAGGCCAGCAAGGGCATTCCGCGCATCGTGAACAACCTTTGCGACAAGTCCCTGCTGGCCGCCTTCATCCGTGATTCCGATGAGGTCAATTACTGGGATGCCCGGCGCGCCGCCCGCGATCTCGCGTCCCTGATCGAGTAATTCCGCTTTTACTGTTGCCCTAATCCCGCTAAATCGACGGACAGTATTGCAATGAGTATCATCAACAACGCCCTCAAGAAGGCCCAGCGGCAGCGGGCCGCCGGAGGCCTGCCGGTCACCGCCGGCATGATGAGCCGGGGGCCGATCCGCCGCGGCTCGGGTCTCAGCGCGTCAATGTTGGCCCTGCTCATTGGTGGTTCCGCTGCCATCATCATCGTCACCACTGCCGCCACGGTTTATCTTTTGCGCAGTGAGCCAACCCCGGCGCCGGCTGATAATGTCGAGCCCGCCTCCGCAACGGTGGGCCCAGCAGTGGCAGTCCTCGAGGAGACTCCCGTGGCGCCAAAGGCAGAGGTGGCGCATGCCCCCGTGGCGACTGCCGTGGTCATGGCGCCGGATTTTTCCGGCCCGCAACCGGCGGCCTCCCCGCCAGCCGGCACGCCACTTTTTATCCCGCCCTCGTCCATCCTGCCCAACAGCGCCCCGTTGACCGGTCATGAAGCCACCTATGCCTTTATCGACCAGATTCAGGTGATGGGCGTGCGCTCGTCCGGGGCCGACAGCAAGGTGCTGATGAACGAAAAAGTTTATCGCTTGAACGACATCGTGGATCGCGCGCTCATGCTGCGACTGGTCCAGGTATCCGCGGACACCCTCACCTTTCTCGATTCGAACGGGTATATTTATACCAAGAATTTCTGAGGCCAAGCCTGCGCCTCCAGTCCGTGCTTATCAGGTCACAACATCACCAGATTCGGCTGCAACAACTGGCCGACGGATTGCTCGGCGCGCTGTCGGTCGCGCTGGCCTATGCGTTTCGCGCCCGCTTCCCGTGGCTCAATCTGCCCGAGTTGGAAAATTTCGCGGACTACCTCTGGCTGCTGCTCCTGGCCGGTTTGCTCAGCCCGGTTCTGCTGACCCAACAGGGTTTTTATGAACCAAGCCGCCTAGTCTCCCGCGTCGCCACCATTTTCAAGATCATGCGCGGCTGCGCCTACACGGTGCTCGGCCTCGTCCTTTTCCTTTTCATCGTGCGGGTGCAGTATGCCCGCTCCGTCATCATCCTGGGCGGCACCTTCGCTTCCTTCCTGATTTATGGCCGGCACGAATTGACCCAGGCCCTGGTCACCCGCAGTGCCAATGCCTTGGCGCAAATGCAAAAACGGGTGCTCTGGGTGGGGCGCATCCCGGCCATCCAAACGCTGCGGACCAACCTCACCCCGGCGGAAAGCGAGTTGATCAACACCGTGGCCGTGATCGATCCGGCATCGGATCCCAATAATATCCCGGCCCTGCTCCATCAGCATGCCGTAAACACCGTGATCCTGCACCTCGACGGGCTCGGTCCGGCGACCGTGAGCCGGGTCGTGTCGGCCTGTGATCACGAGGGGGTCGAAATGTTGATCCATCCCGGCGTGCAACTGAGTTCACCCTTTCGCCTGTCGATGGACCAACTCGGCGGAGATCCCGTCATGTATTACCGGGCCCAATCCGCCCGCCCGCTCGATTTGGCCCTCAAGCAGGTGCTGGATTACATCGGCGCCATCATCCTGATCGTGCTCACCTCACCCCTCTTCCTGCTGTGCGTCATCCTGGTGCGTTTCACGTCCGCCGGGCCGGTCATATTCCGCCAAAAACGCGCCGGGCTCAACGGCAAGCCCTTTGTCATGTATAAATTTCGCACCATGCACGAAGGGGCCGAGGCGGCCCAACCCGCACTGGCCGCCCGGAACGAAATGAGCGGTCCGGTCTTCAAGATTGCCACGGATCCACGCATCACACCCGTGGGTCGCTTTCTGCGCCGGCACAGCCTCGATGAACTCCCCCAACTTTGGCATGTGCTGCGCGGTGAAATGAGTTTGGTTGGTCCCCGGCCACTGCCGCTTGAGGAAGTCAGTCGTTTCACCGAAAACACCCAGCGCCGCCGCCTCAGCATCAAACCCGGCCTGACCTGTCTTTGGCAAATCCGAGGGCGCAATGACATTTCCAGCTTCGAGGACTGGGTGCGGCTCGATCTCGAATACATCGACCAGTGGTCCCTTTGGCTCGATATCAAGATCCTCTTCGCCACCGTGCCTGTCGCCCTTTTCGGACGCGGCGGTCGCTGAACAACGGCCGGATCGGCCGTGTTGACTGTAGGCCAGCTCGTTGAGCTGGTTGCCTTGACCGTTCCCCTTACGACCATCGCGCCAGGTCAGCGACCTGGCCTACAGATTCCACTCGATCCACCGGCCGGTCCGCTGTAGGCCAGCTCGTTGAGCTGGGGTGACTAGATGAGCTGCCACGTCCCGCCCCTATTTATACCCCCGACAAGACATAGGGCTCGACCGCGCGCCAATCCGGGGCCTCACACAATAAGTCGCGCACTGCCTTGTCCGCACACAAATAGACCGCATAGCCGCCAAATCCGCCGCCGCAGTATTTCCATGCCAGGACTGAGTCCTTGGTCGCTACCGGCAACTCCAAATCCCCCTTGGGATCACCAGGCAAGGGCGCCATGCCCTCATCCAATTGCATTGCATACGATTCCCGGACCGCAGCCGCCAAGCCTGCCAGATCGGAAGCCCAGACGGCGTCGCGCGCCAGTTTGCCGGCCCGTTCAATCGCATCAAAGTCACGCGGATTGTGCACAAATCCCGGAGTGTTGTGCGAACTGCCCGTCCAGAACAAGGCCATGCGCCCACGAAGAAAATCCGCGTTGTGCTTGAGTTCCAATTTTGGCGCCGCGCCGCTGTGCCACACACACAAGCCGGTCTCGGCAATGACCGCCGGGTCCTGCCAACCCACGCCCAGATCAAGCTCCGCCGTCACACCGTTCCTGCCGTTCAGCAGGGCCCAGGCGCCGCTGCCGCCCAGACCGGCGTTGCGCTCGTAGGGCCACGCGCGCAGCGACACCGTCGGCGAAATCGCACAGTTGACGATATATGCCCCGGCTCGAGCGAACTGCGGCACGTCGAGCCAACCGCCGCCAAAATCAACCCGCAATGGCGCCTCCAGCGGCGCGCGGATGTAACGCACAATCTCACTGGTCGAGATGGGCGGAAACTCCGGTGGAGTCTTCGGCAGGACCACATATTCCGCGCCCACTTCCGCGCACAGGGCCTTTTTCAGGGCGGTGTATTTGTCGTCCTCGGTCACGGCCAAAACCTGCGGGCGGACCCGCAAAAAATGCTCCCGGAAATCAATCCCCTCCTCCAGCCCCTCGCCCACGACCACCTCGTCCACTACGCGCAGGCCCGCCAGCAACGCCCGTTTGTGTTCGTCGGGTAGTGAACTCTTGCGCTGCTTGTGCAGCCACAGCACATCGGCCGAGGCAAAACAAACCGTTAGAAAATCACCCAAGGCCCGCGCCTCGCGGAAAAACTGGATGTGTCCGGCGTGAATGATGTCGTAGCAACCTGAGACGAAAACCTTGCGCATGGGCTAAAGCGATAAGCACAAAGCGTTAAGCGGAAAGCTTAAAACCTGCAGGGTATAATCAGGACAAGGGTAACATTTTGTATTCAAGACATTGGTAACAAGGCAATCCACGGTGATTTCTAATCGCCGACTTGTTCCGGCTCTCGCGACTTGTCACCCTCGGCCAATAATCATTTTCGCTCGGCGAACCAGCGCTTCACCCCCGCCAGATCGCGGGTGTTGAGAATACTGTCCTTGGTCAGCCAACCCTTGCGGGCGGAATTGATCCCCGCAGCCACATGCCGCAATCCTTCGGTCTCGTGCGCATCGGGATTGATCGCACACATCAACCCCTTGTCGGCGGCCTTGGCCCAGAGGCGCCAATCCATGTCGAGCCGCCACGGGCTCGCATTGAGTTCGATGATCACGCGGTTGGCGATGGCGGCATCAATGACCTTGGTTGCATCAACCTTGTAGGACTCCCGGCGCAGCAACAGTCGGCCGGTCAGGTGACCGAGCATCATGGTGTGTTGGTTTTCAATGGCCCGGATGATCCGTGCCGTCATCACCGCCTCGTCCTGCGTCATCGCGTTGTGCACCGAAACCACCACATAGTCGAGTTTGGCCAGCAACTCGTCATCGTAGTCCAGGCGGCCATCAGTGAGGATATCGCATTCGACCCCGCTAAAGATGTGAGTTTTGAATTGCTGCGCGGTGTTCAAGGCCGCGATGGCTTCGATCTGTTTCACCAGGCGTTCCTCGCTCAGCCCATTGGCCTGAAAACTCGCCTTGGAATGATCCGCAATCCCCAGATAGTCCCAGCCGAACTCAGCCGCGGCGGCGGTCATTTCGGCCAGGGTATTCCGACCATCAGATGCCGTGGTGTGATTGTGAAACGCGCCGCGCAAATCGCCCAACTCAACCAACTTGGGCAAGGCACCTTTTTCCGCCGCCTCGATTTCCCCCAGGCCCTCGCGCAATGCCGGAGGAATAAAATTCAAACCGAGGGCCTTGAACAAGTCCGCCTCGGTGTCAGCCGAGGTCCGCAGCGCTTTGTTTTCAGCTTTCTCCTTGGCGGTGCCCTCACCTGCCGCCGGCACCAGACCCCACTCGCTCAAACTCAACCCGCGCGCCAGGGCCCGTTGGCGCAGGGCCACATTGTGGTCCTTCGAACCGGTGAAATGATGCAGTGCAAAGACAAACTGATCGGCGGGCACGATGCGCAAGTCCGCCTGCAGCCCGCTCGCGAAACGCACGCTGGCTTTGGTCTCGCCCTGCGCCGTGACCTCCTGCACCCCCTCCTGCCCCACGAACCAAGCCACGATCGGCGCAAAATCCGCCGCAGCCACCAGAAAATCCAGGTCACCGATGGTTTCCATACCCCGGCGCAGGCTCCCCGCAGCCTCAGTCCGCTCGACCTGAGGCAAGGCGCGCAGACCCGTCAGGATCGGTTGCGCCACTTCGTTGGCCTCCCACCAAAGATGCCTTTTGCCGTAAGCCTCGCGGTGCTTGATCCCGGTCAGAATCTTCTCCTGCGATTTCGGACCAAAGCCGTCGAGCTCAGCCACTTTGTTCTCGTTGCAGGCTGCCGTCAAAGTCGCGATGTCATGAACGCCAAGTTTGTCATGCAGGGCGCGAATCTTCTTCGGTCCCAAGCCCGGGATATCCAGCAACTCCACCAAACCAGGCTCGATGGAGGCCTGCAACTTGATCAGGAACTCCAGCTGCCCGGTGGTGTGCAATTCCGTGATTTTCTGTGCCAAGGCATCCCCTATGCCTTTGACCGAATCCAATTCACCCGCGGCCATCAGGCGGCCAAACTCGCCATCCTCCATGGACTCAAGAATACGGGCGCCACTTTGGTAGGCGCGGATTTTGAATGGGTTTTCACCCTTCAATTCCAGCAGCACTCCGATCTCAGTCAACCGGTCGGCGATCTCGTTTTTGGTCATGCCCTCAAGCAGTAAGCGATCAGCGGTAAGCCGTAAGCTAAAAATCCAGCCGAACGAAAATGAACTTGAATCTGCCTCGCCAGTGCCAGTCTGCACCGACCATTCTGCCCCCATGCCCTTTTCCTACGAACGCACCATTCGCCTGTCGGATACGGATGCCGCGGGCATCGTGTTTTTCGCCAATTACCTCGCGCTCTGCCACGAGGCCTACGAGGCGGCGCTCGATGACGCCGGCCTGCCCCTGCATGAATTTTTTGCGGATGGCGACGTGATCGTGCCCATCGCCCGCAGCACCGCCGACTATCTGCGACCCTTGCGTTGCGGAGACCGGATAAAAATTGCGCTCAAACCAGAAGCGCTTTCGGACAACAGTTTTGCCCTGAATTACGAAATCCTCCGCATGACGGCTCCCGTGAAGGTGGCTGCCCGGGTCCGCACGGAGCACGTCAGCACTTCGCGCAGCAAAAAGGAACGCGTGGCGCTGCCACCCAAACTGGCGACCTGGGTTTCAGCGGGCTAGGACGGCCTCGCGCAAGGCCGCGCGGTTGAGTTTACCCTGGGCGTTGCGGGGCCATTGCTCATACGCAAAAGCCAGAAACCGTTTGGGGCGCTGCTGTCGGGATAAATTCAATCCCGCCAGCAGGGAACCAATCTCCGTCTGACTGAGTTCCTGCCCGGCGGGATAGCAGGCCAACAATTCCTGACCCCATTCCGCATGGGGCACCGCCACCACCGCCAAGTCGGAAAACCGGCCCGTCGCGCGCAAGGCTGCCTCGACTTCGCGAGGGTTCACTTTCTCCCCACCGGTAATCACAATTTCATCGCGACGACCCGCCAGGTGCAAACGCCCTCCGCTATCCATGAACCCGAGATCGGCCGTGACATGACTGCCGCCACAGGGCGGCCCTCCAAAGTAGCCGCGCATCACCGAGGCTCCGGAGATGCCCACGATGCCGGTTTCACCCTGGTGCAAGGCCGACGTGGAGTCGTCAGCCAGGATCCCGATCCGGGCGTGGGGCATGGGAAGACCACTGCTGCGATCTCCCCGGGAAAATTCACCCGGCAATTGGGCGGTAATCATGGCGGCCGTTTCCGTCATGCCATAGCAGATCACGATCGGCAGGTTCGCGCTTTGCGCGGCGGCGGCAAGTGTCGGCCACATCGGCCCGCCCCCGATCAAAATGATTTTCATCTGCCGCAACCAGGCCACGGCGGCAGGTTGTTCCAACAGGCGCTGCAATTGGGTGGGCACCAGCGAAATCACCCAGGAATCCTTATCAGTCAGGGAAGGATGTTCACCATTTTCCAATCGCTTCCAGTCCCATGCCAGATGCTGCCCCCCCGTGGCGGCACTGCGCACCCGGGCCATCAAACCACTCACATGCCATGGTGGCAGCACGTCCACGGTGTTAACCTGCAACAGTCCGAAATGCGTGCAGAACCCCTGCACCGCTGCGTAGAGCGTCATTTCATCGTGCCGGGCAAAACGCACCTTCCCGCTGGACCCACCGGTCGGCAGGCAAAGCCAGCCTTGGGCGATTTTGGCCTGGGATGTAGCCGGTCTCGGTGAAGCCGGACCGGGGTCACAGTCCCCGGCTACAGATTTTTGCATCTGTGCATATTCTTTCCGTTGCGCCGGCGTCCAATAGGGATCGACCATGAACGTGAAACCGCCGTGTTGCTCCGCACTGCCCGTGGCGGCGACGAGTTGCTCTAATTGCACGCGTTCCATGTCGTCGCCTCCTCGATGCGTTGCACATCCTCCCAGCGCACAAAGGGTGCTGTCGCCGGTCCGTTCACTCCCGGCAAATCAAACAAAGGCCACACCCCGAAGCCGAGGGCATGGGGTTCACCGGACCAGGCAAAGGCGAGACGCAATGCCGCCCTCGCCCCGATCGCCGTTTCCAGCGCGCTGGAGAAAACAACCTTGGCCTTCGCTTTTTCCAAGGCGGCCAACGCGGTAGTAGGATCGGCCAGCAAGGCGGTCTTGACCACATAGAAACCCGGCCAACCCGCATTGATCCATCGCGCCACGTCCCCCTGTCCGACCAGAGATTCATCCAAGGCCAGCGGCGTGGGATAATCCTCCGTCAACCCCATCAACAAATCCTCCACTTTCCTCTGCTGGACCGTGCCCTGCGCCGCCTCGGCAAAGCAGGGCTGCTCGACAAACTCTACCGGGCGTTCCGCGCACCGTTCCAACCAGCGTTCCGCCGTGCGCCGGTCCCACTTGCCATTGGCATCCAGCCGCAACTTCGCCCCGTCCGGCAAGCGGGAACAGACGTCGTCCAGCAAGCCCAGCTCCATGGCCGTGTCCGCCACCCCTACCTTCCATTTGAAGATACGAAATCCCGCATCCACCCTCGTCTCGATCAGTTCCAGCGCCGCTTTGCCGGCCGGCAGCAGGGCGGCGATCTGTCGCGGGGCCGGATTGGTGGGAGGGTCCAGGTTCAGCCGCGCCGCCGCCAGGGCCCCACGCAGGCAGCCCAGATTTTCCGGCACGGCCTGCAATCTGGCATCATTCACCTTTTCACCCAACGCACGGCAGACCTTCTCCGCTTCATCCACGGTTTCTGTGCCAAACCACGGAATGGGTGATACTTCCCCAAAGCGCACGGTTCCATTTCCAGCAGTCATTCGGAGCAAAATACCCTCCCGTTCAGTCCAAAGGCCATGCGCCGTCCGCACCGGCGAACGGAAGGGCAAGCAGTAACGGCGATGGGCAAAGAGATACTCCACAGGCGCCATTGGACAGCATTGCTCGCGCAGTGTAAATTCCCACTATACGGCGGACCAAAAACAAAATTTCCATTGCAGTGCGGCGATTTGGCCTTATTCCGTTCACGGCAACTCATGACTAAGGTTGCCACGCATTCCACCTCCTCGTTCTCCGCGGCTGATACTGAATTTTATCTGCCGGCCGAAGAGTTTTTCCGCTCCAATCTCCCCGCTGGGCTGACCTACGATGACGTGTCGTTGGCGACCCTTTACTCGGATATCCTGCCCCGGGATGCCGACACCTCGACCAGTTTGTCCGAGGCCCTGCGCCTGCAGATCCCGATCATCTCGTCGGACATGGACACCGTCACCGAGTCCCGCATGGCCATCGCCATGGCGCTGAACGGTGGACTCGGCCTGATTCATTACAACATGACCGCGAAAGATCAGGTGAAGGAGATCGCCCGCGTCAAACGCCACATCCACGGGTTGATCCAGGATCCCATCACGATCAGTCCCGAGGAATTGATCGGTGATGTCCTGGCCATGATTGCGGAACGCAAATTCACTTTCAGCACTTTCCCCGTGATGTCCACAGATGGCAAATTGGTCGGGTTGCTCTCCGGCAATGTGGTCAAGGACCGCTATCGCACCAAAAAAGTCGCCGATGTGATGACCCCGCGGGCAAACCTCATCACGGAGCTGGAAAGTGCCGTGGCCAAGGACCCGATCAAGGCCGCCGACAAGTTTTTCACCAAGCATGTCGGCATCAACAAGATGTTGGTCGTCAATTCGCAGGACCAGTTGCGTGGCTTGGTCACGAGTTCAGACGTGGAAAAAATCACCAGTGAAACCAAGGCCCAGCGCAAACCGGCCCGTGATACCCAATTCCGCCTCGTGGTCGGAGCCGCCATTTCACCTTTGCGCAAGCCCGACGGCACATTGGACGGAGACAGTATCCTTGAACACGTGGGCCACCTGGTCGAGGAGCACATTGATGCCGTGGCCATCTCTTCGGCTCATGCGCACACCGCCGGAGTGGGTGAAATGGTCAAACTCGTGCGCAAGGCATTTCCCGAGCTCACCATCATCGCGGGCAATGTCACCAGCGGTGCGGGCGTGGAGTTTCTCGCGGGTTGCGGGGCGAGTGCCATCAAGATTGGACAGGGGCCCGGTTCCATTTGCACCACCCGGGTCGTCGCCGGAGTGGGCATTCCCCAACTCACGGCCCTGCACGTGGCCAGCAAGTCCGCGGCCAAGTCCGGGGTGAAGTTGATCGCTGATGGCGGGGTCACCAAGTCCGGCGATATCGTGAAGGCGCTCACCCTGAGTGACGCCGTGATCCTCGGCGGGCTGCTCGCCGGCTGCCGGGAGGCCCCGGGCGAAATCATGGAAATCAGTGGCAAGGTTTACAAAGCCTACCGCGGCATGGGTTCATTGGCGGCCATGAAGGCCGGCAGTGCCGCCCGCTATGGCCACGACAAGGATGACAAGGTGCGCAAGATCACCGCCGAGGGGATCGAGGCTTTGAAGGAAGTGAGCGGCTACGTCGACGACGTGCTGGCCAATCTGGTCGGCGGCGTGCAAAGCGGCATGGGTTACCTGGGGGCATCCACCCTCGAGCAACTCCGCCGCAAAGCCCGCTACATTCGGGTCAGCCCGGCCGGACAAAAGGAAGCCGCCCCGCACGACGTGATCGAGGTCTCCACTCGTAAAAACTGAGTTGGCAGGCGAAGGTTCACGCAGAGCCGCAAAGGCGCGGAGAGATACAATGGCCACCACGGAAGACGCCGTAAGTGCAACCGTGGACCCAGATTTTCACAGACTGAAGCTGTGGTTTGGTCATCATGCCGACGTCTGAAATCCGGGTAAATCCATGGTTCAAACCCTTACGTGTTTTCCGTATATTCTGTGGTCGTGAGATCTGTGTGCTCTGTATTTAAGCATACCTTCCGTGTCTTCGGTGTATTCCGTGGTAGAGCCCATCCGTGGTTTACAACTCTGCGTCTCAACGTCTCTGCGTGAATATCGGCATAATTTGCGAACTATGCGCCATATTGCGGCCATTCAACTGCCCCTGATGACACAACCCGTCGCAAATGGAGCCGGTTTTTGTTTGCTCTGGACCTTGCTCTTGGTTTTTCCATTAACGGCAACAGGGGTTGTTAGAACTTCGGTTGCTGCGCCAACCATGTCACTCACTCCATTCACCAGTCAGTTGATCGCCGATGTGGGCATATCGCTCGGGGACGAAGGCAAAGGCCGACTCATCCCGGAGGTGGCCGATGAACTCCGCGACACCCCGGCAGCCGTGTCCGTGGTGTTCAAGGTCAATGGCGGGGCCAATTCCGGCCACACGGCCGGCGGCATCAAACTCAACCTGCTGCCTGCCGGCGTGGTGCTCAAGGACGTGCCGCATCTTTGCATCGGCAGCGGAGTGGTCGCCGATCCGCGCAAAATCGGCTGGGAGGCAAAACCGCTGGAGATGAAGGGTTATCCGGTGTTCGCCCGGTTGCTCATCGATGAGCGCACCATGGTCTCGGACCTGACCCATCGGCTGCTCGACCTGGCCACCGAGCATTACCGCACCAATATCCTGAAGGAAGAGCCCCGGGGCTCGACCGGTCGCGGCATCACGCCGGCTTATTATGACGAGGTCGGGCAATGGCAGATCACGTATTCCGACTTTCTGGCCGGGCCGAATTACTTTGCGCGCAAGATGACCCAACGCGCCGAGCGGGCCCTGGCGACCATCCAGCATGTGTATCAAATCGATGCCGCCACCTTCGCCGGATTCTTCGACACCCTGAGTGCCGCCGAACTTCGCGCCAATGCCGAGGGCCTGACCATGGGTGCCTTCGAGGCCGACGAGTTTGATTTCACCCAATTCCGCGGCGAGGCACCGTTCACCCTGAACCTGATCAAGCTGACCGAGGTCTACTGGCGGGCCGGCACGGCGCTGGCCAAGAACATTGGCGAGGTGCGCGAACTGATCCTGCGGGAAAAACAGGCCGGACACTCCGTCATCGGTGAATTCGGGCAGGCCTATTGGTTGGACAAGCGACATGGATTCTCCCCCAACGTCACGGCATCGCATACGTTTACCCCGGAATTTTTTGAGAGCTCGGGCATACCCCTGCAGCCCGTGCACACCATCGGTGTGGCCAAGGCCTATGACACCAAGGTTGGCACCCACACTTTCCTGACGCAGATGGATGAAGGCCATCCGCTGACCGTCAAACTCAAGAAAATTGAATTTGGCACCAGCACGGGTCGCCAGCGCATGGTCGGTTGGTATGATGCCGTCGAAAAGGGCGATGCCCTGCGCTATGGCGGTTTTCAGGACGTGATGATCAACAAGGCGGACGCGCTCACCCACTCCGACGACTGGCAGGGCGACCTGCAAATCTGCATCGCCTATGAGGATGCCCAGGGTAAGCGCCATCACCACGTGCCGCGCAACGAGGCCGTGCGGAAATCCTTGCGACCGGTTTATGTTCAATGCCCCGGTTGGTCCGAGGACATTTCCCTCGTGCGTAGTTTCGCCGCCTTGCCGGTCAATGCGCAACGTTACGTGGCGACCATGATGAAGGCCTTGCTGGATGTCGCCTACGAGGGCCTGCAGCGGCCCAACGCCGCCAAATTGCCCAACCTGCGTTATCTCGGCGTGGGCCCCGGACCGGCCCAAATCATCAAGGATATTCCCGCCACCGGCGATTTGATCACGCTGGCTTAAAAGTCCTGCAGCCGGCCCTCGCCTGGTCCCGATTGCGGGTTAAGCCGCGCCATCACTTCACCGATCAAGTATATTGACCCGGTAAATACAAGCACGTCCGCGGAGGTTCCCGCCGTGCAGTGACTGGCATCGGGGAAAAGGGTGGTGAGATCACTGTGGATCACCGGGCCCGTATAACCGAGCGGGACAAGCGCTGCCAATTCGGCATGCGAACAGGCCCGGGGCTGCTTGGGCACCACCAGGTGTATCTCACGGGCATGACGCGCAATGACCTCCACCAATGGCTGGGCACGGGTAGTGCCCAAAACCCCGGTGATCACCACTGGTTTGCGGCCCGTCTCCGCCTCCAAATGCCGCAGATTGCTGTCAAGCACCTGAGCCCCCTCCGGATTGTGGGAGGCATCCAGAATCAGCAGACGCGGTCCCAGTTGC
>JAIPJW010000053.1 GCA_021734075.1 Cephaloticoccus sp. | reverse complement strand
GGAAGCCGCCCAGGGTGAAGCCCGTCGTTTGGCGGAATTACGCGAAAAGGAAGCCGCGGATGCCCTTCGGTCGCGAGAAGCGGCTTTGGCAAAATTGCGCGCCTTGAGTAAGGATAGGCGCGAGGAGGCAGATCGTGATGCTGCCCGTTTGGCTGCGCTCCGTGCCCAGCGAGCCCGGGAAACCGAACTTGCAAACCTCAAGCCTCCCCGGGCACGCATCATCCACCCCTTCGACTACAAACCCCGCGACCACCATAATTTACGGTCTATTCTGGAGTGGGAAGGCTACCAAAAGGAACTGGAAGCATTGCAGGAACCGCTCAAGGTGGAATTCCCGACCGATTTGCCGAAATAAATCCTTGCTTTCGCTCCCCCAAAACCGCTCTATCTCCGGTTTTATTTATGAAAGCGACTATCAAAACCCAAGGCCAGCAGTTCACTGTTACCGAGGGCGACATCCTGATCGTAAACCGTTATCCAAACACGGAAGCTGGTGCTACCGTGGAAATTAACGATGTCCTTGCGGCCGGGGAAGGTGAAAATTTCAAGGTTGGCGCCCCCCTATTGGCGGGTGCTTCCGTTTCCGCCAAGGTGCTGGAAAACAAACGCGGCAAAAAGGTGATCGTTTTCAAGAAGAAGAAGCGCAAGGGCATGGAACGCAAACGCGGCCACCGCCAGGAGCTTTCGGTCATCAAAATTGAGTCTATCAAAGCCTAAGGAGATTATCAGTCATGGCGCATAAAAAAGGTCAGGGAACATCCAGCAACGGCCGCTCGAGCCATTCCAAGCGACTTGGAGTCAAGTGCTTTGGCGGCGAGACCGTGGTCGCTGGCAACATCATTGTCCGTCAGCGTGGCACCAAGATTCATCCGGGTCGCAACGTTGGCGTCGGTCGGGATTGGACCATTTTCGCCCTCAAGGACGGTGTGGTCGAATACGACAAGACCAAGCGCAGTGTTTCGGTCGTTTGATCGAAATCCGCGTTACTACTTACTGCGCAGCCTGATTTAGGCTGCGTTTTTTATTGTTTGGTGTCAAAGCAGTGGCCCTCGATGGCCAACGAACATCTCAATGATCTCCTGCGTCAGCGGGCTGCATTACAGGCACAGTTGGACGCGCTGGACCGCTCCATTGCCGCGGCGGTAGATCATCCGAACGCACCGTTGGCCACTCCTCCGACGCACTCCGCAATTCCGGTTGTGGCCAACGCGCAGCCCGAATACGAACCCGACCCGGCGGCCATAGCGCTCAAGACCAAGCGCGGTTGCCTGCTCTATTTTTGTCTGTTCCTATGCTTGGGCGCACTGGTGATGGTGCTGATTTATTTTTGGCGCTATCGCGACCGGACTTTGCTGATGGCCCCTACAGAACAGGTGTCCCGCACCCGGCACACTGATTCAGCCTGATCCGGCCAAACCCTCCGACCATGCCCGCCAAACTTCGTCGGTGAACTGCATGGTGCGCAGTCCCGTGGCAAAGTCCGTCAGCCGCACCGGTGAACCGGTGCGGATCGCATCCACAAAATCCGCTTCCACCCGCCATCCGCGATGTTCACTTGTGGGAATAATGACCCGCTCCTCCTGCCCTCCCATGGAACACCAGTAAAGTGAGGCCGTGGCCACCTCGAGTCTCAACCCACCCAATGAGCCGTTGAGGCGGAATTCGTTACGCGCTGCCCCCGGCTCCACCCCGCTAAGGTGCATCACCAAACGTGCACCACCGGGGTAGGAAGCCAGGACGGTCAGGCTGTCCGGAATTTTTACCGCCGCTATCGAACCATCGGCTCTGGCCCGACTGGAGGTATTGATAGCCGCCCTGGCGCTTTCCACTTTGGCATCAGCCCCCATCCAGCGCAGCACAGCCTCATAATAAATGCCCAGGGTCAGTGTGTTGTGGCCGCTCAACTCGATATCCTGACGCCAGGTCAGCGGGGAGAAAGCGTCCGCGTAAGCCGCCGTGGTATGGTTCACGCAGACTTCCCTGACCTTGCCCAAACGTCCCTCCGCCACATACCGCGCGATGGTTGCATCCACCGGCAAGGTCATGGGCGACGGCACCACTTGCGCGACCAGATCGGGGCGGGCCTTGGCCGCGGCCAACATTTGCAGCGCCTCCTCCGCGTTGCGGGCCATTCGTGCCTCGGTCAGCACATGCTTTCCCGCCGCCAAGGCGGCCAGAGTGATCTCGGCATGCAGATAGGGCCAGGTGCCGATGCAAACGGCATCCACTTCGGGATCCGCGACGACCGCCTGCCAGTCCGGGGCAATCCGGGGAATATCAAATTGGGTGGCAATCTGCTGTGAGGAGGCCTCGGACCGATTGGCCACCGTGACAATTTCGACACCCGCGATCGCCCGAAACCCTGGAATGTGTCGTTCCCGGGTGTTGGCACCGGCCCCGATCAGTCCAACTCTGAGTGCGCCCGCCATCAGTTTACCGCCGGATAACTTCCGAGCCATTTTACCAAGGGGCAAAACCGCTTGAGATCGGTCAACGCCTCTTTCATGGCCGCGTCGTCGTAGTGACCGGTCACATCGATGAAGAAGTAATAATCCCAGGGCCGTTTCTTGCTCGGTCGTGATTCGATCTTCGTCAGATTCACACCTCGCTCGGCCATTGGCATGAGCATTTTAAGCAGTGCACCCGAGTGTGACGCCGCCTCGTCCCCCAGTGAAATCAGGAAACTGCTGATGTCCTTGCCTCCACCCACCGGTCCGGCGGGTTTACGGCCTATCACGAAAAAGCGCGTGGTATTGTCCGCCTTGTCCTGGATGTTTTTGACCAGAATCGGCACCCCGTAATGTTGGGCGGCCAGTTCGCCGGCAATGGCCGCCGAGCCCGACTCATCCCGCGCAATTTGCACGGCCCGGGAGGTGCTGGAGGCATCGATCAACTGGGCATGAGGCAAATGACGCTGCAACCAGTGCCGGCACTGGGCCAGCGCTTGATCCTTGGAATATACCTTGGTGATGGCCTCCAAGGGTGAATTCGTGATCAGGGCGTGCGTCACTTCCAGGTAAATTTGTGCGACGATTTTCAAATCGCTCTCCACAAAGCTGTCCAAGGCCTCCCGCACGGAACCTTCGGTCGAATTCTCTATGGGAATGACGGCGTAATCGGATTCCCCCTTTTCCACCGCGGTAAAAATATCACTGACGCTGGTCATCGCATGATAGTCCACACTGGCGCCGAACTTCTTCATCGCCGCCGCGTGGGTGTTGCTGGCTTCGGGTCCGAGATAGGCGATCATCAACGGTTTTTCCAACGCGATGGCCGCCGACATCAGCTCGCGGTAAATGGCCCGCAAAGCTTCATTCTTTACCGGCCCCTGGTTGAGGGTCGTGACCTTGCGCAATACCGCGTCCTCGCGTTCCGGCACATAAATTTCCCCACCCGTGCTGCGTTTGATACGCCCGATTTCCGCCGCGAGCTCCAAACGTTGGTTGATGATTTCAACCAATTGGTGATCCAGCTGATCAATTTTTTTGCGGATGGGATTGAGGTCCATTTAAGTCGCTTTATTTTCTTCCGTTGGCGCCGGGGCATCGGCGAGTGGTTCCACCGCTGTCGGGTAATGCTCCACTGATACCGCCTCCAGATTGGGAGTTTCCCCCTCGCCGACCTCCAGGGGCAAACCCATTTCCGCATCGGCCGGTGGAACACTTGGATTCATGGCGGTCTGCAACCACTCATCGATCTGTCGGTTGGACAGCACATCAGAAGCAGGTAGATCATCCAAGGACTTGATGCCGGCGAATTCCAGAAATTGATCCGTGGTGCCATATTGAATCGGCCGGCCAGGCAGATCCGCCCGACCCACGATGTAGACCAACTCCCGCTCCAACAGCTTGTTCAACCCGGCATCGGCCGAAACCCCGCGAATGGATTCAATTTCACCCCGCGTTACTGGCTGCCGATAGGCCACAATGGACAACGTTTCCAGGGCGGAGCGACTCAATTTCACCGGCGGTGGATTGTTGCGAAGGATCCGCACCCAACGGGCAAAGCGCGGGTGCGTCACCAGACGGTAGCCATTGGAACCCTCGATCAGCAACAAACTGTCATCCGCGGCGCGCATCTCCGCGGCAATTTCATCCATGGCCTCACGGATCTGGGTCGCAGTAACCAAGGTGGGCACATCCAGATAAAGCTCCTGCTCCTCCGGGGTGCCGGGTTCATCTTCCACGACTTCCTCGACGGCCGCATCTGTCCCGGCAGCAGGCGCAATCCCCGCCTCCTCGGCCAAGGTCTGGACCCCCGTTTCATGGAAACGCGTGAAAGCGTCCTGAATGTCCTGGATGGAGAGTGGCTGACTGGACGAAAAGAGCAACGCCCGCAGCACCTTTTTCAAATTAAAAGCCATGCGATAAAGATACACCAGTGAATGCGCCGGCCCAGAGGTGAAGCAATCACTAAAAGCACAACAAATGCGGTAGTGGCAATTGTCATATGGCCGACATGTGACTTGCCGCAAACCCTTGGGTCTGGTTCCCTTCTCCCGCTATCCTATGAGTGCCAAATCATCCGCCCAATCCCTTCGCAAACACTCCTCGGTGATGACCGACGGACCCAGCCGAGCCGGTGCCCGGTCCATGCTCCGCCCCGTGGGGTTTTCCGACGAGGACTTCAAGAAGCCGATCATCGGCATCGCCTCGACCTGGAGCATGGTCACGCCGTGCAACATGCACATCGACCAACTCGCCCGGGAATCCGAACGCGGAGCCAATGCCGCCGGAGGCAAGGCCATCATATTCGGCACCATCACCGTATCGGATGGCATCAGCATGGGCACACCCGGCATGCGCTATTCGCTCGTATCCCGCGAGGTCATCGCCGATTCGATCGAAACGGTCGCCGGAGCGGAAGGATTTGATGCCGTTGTCACCATTGGGGGCTGCGACAAAAACATGCCGGGTTGCATCATGGCCATGGCGCGCCTCAATCGTCCCGGGGTCTTTGTCTACGGCGGCACGATCCTGCCCGGGATTCATCCGGATTCGAATAAGGAGTGCGACGTGGTTTCCGTCTACGAGGCAATCGGACAACACGCCGCACACAAACTTGATGACCGCGAACTGAACAAGATCGAGGCCTGTTCCGTGCCGGGTCCCGGTTCCTGCGGCGGCATGTATACGGCCAACACCATGGCATCGGCCATCGAGGCTCTGGGGATGAGTCTGCCGAACAGCTCTGCCCAGATCGCCATCAGTCTGGAAAAAAAGGAAGACTGCCGCCGGGCGGGTGAAGCCGCCATGGCACTGCTCAAGGCCGATTTGAAGCCACGCGATATCATGACGCGCAAGGCCTTTGAGAACGCCATCACCGTGGCCATCGCCCTCGGGGGTTCCACCAACGCTGTGCTCCATCTGCTGGCCATTGCGCATTGCACCGGAGTGAAGCTCTCCATCGATGATTTCAATCGCATCGGCAAACGTGTGCCGGTCCTGGCTGATCTCAAGCCATCGGGTAAATACGGCATGGCCCATCTCAGCCGGATCGGCGGCCTGCCCCCGTTGATGAAGATCCTCCTTGATCAGGGCCTGTTGCACGGTGAATGCCTCACGGTCACCGGCAAGACCCTCGCCCAGAATCTCAAGGACGTAAAACCCTACCCCAAGGATCAGGACGTCGTGCGGGAATTCAACAATCCCATCAAGGCCGACAGTCATCTGCGCATCCTCTACGGCAATCTTGCACCCACTGGCGCGGTGGCAAAAATCACCGGCAAGGAGGGCCTCACGTTCACCGGCAAGGCCATCGTGTTCGACGGCGAAGAAGCGGCGCAAAAGGCCATCATGACCGGCAAGGTCAAGGCGGGGCATGTCATAGTCATTCGCCATGAGGGCCCGGTGGGTGGACCGGGGATGCGGGAGATGCTCTCCCCTACCAGCGCCGTTATGGGGCTCGGACTCGGCAAAGTGGTCGCACTGATCACCGACGGTCGTTTCTCGGGTGGCTCCCACGGTTTTGTCGTGGGACACATCACGCCGGAGGCTGCCGTGGGCGGTCCGATTGGTGTGATCAAGAATGGCGATCCGATCACAATCGATGCGGTGAAAAACCAACTCACACTGGACATTCCGGCCCGTGATCTCAAAGCCCGGCTTAAAGTCTGGCGGCCCAAGAAACCAAGCGTCACCCGCGGGGTGCTGGCCAAATACGCCAAACTCGTCACCAGCGCTTCCGAAGGCGCCGTGACCGACAAAAACCTGTAATTCCAAAGTCATATGTCCTGGTCCCGCTTCAAGCAATACTACTACCAAAACAACACGCTGGGGCTGGGTCTTGATATCAGTCGCATCACCTTTCCCGAGGATTACTTTGCCAAGATGGAAGCAGCCATGCAGGCCGCATTCCGGGCCATGACAGCACTTGAGCAGGGCGCCATCGCCAACCCGGATGAAAACCGGATGGTGGGGCACTATTGGCTCCGCAATCCTTCCCTGGCGCCCACGACTGAACTTCAAGGTGTGATTCGCGACACCATCGTCGAAATCAAGGACTTTGCGGGCAAAGTGCATCGGAGTGAAATCCGGGCTGCCAACGGGTCGCCTTTCACCCATTTACTTGTCATCGGGATCGGCGGTTCTGCACTGGGACCCCAACTGGTCAACCACGCCCTGGGCCAGCCCGGCAGCGATAAAATGGCCGTTGCCTTCTTCGACAACACCGATCCGGACGGTATGGATTATGTCCTGGCCGGACTTGCCGGCAAGCTTGCGGAAACCCTCGTCATTGTCGTTTCCAAATCGGGCGGCACCGTGGAGACACGCAATGGCATGCTCGAAGCCGCTGCGGCTTTCGAGGCCGCGGGCGTCGACCACACCCGGCATTTTGTCGCGGTCACCGGGGCGGGTTCCAAACTTGAAACCGTCGCCCTCAAGGAGGGCTGGTTGGCCCGGTTTCCCATGTGGGATTGGGTCGGGGGACGCACTTCCGAGCTTTGTGCAGTCGGTCTGCTGCCCGCGGCCCTGCAGGGCATTGATATCGATGCCTTGTTGGCTGGAGCCGCCGCGATGGATTCTGTTACCCGATCCACCGTGACCCGGGAAAATCCCGCCGCACTGCTGGCCTTGATGTGGCACTTCGCCACCGACGGTCGTGGCACCAAGGACATGGTCGTATTGCCCTACAAGGACCGCCTGCTGCTATTCTCACGTTACCTGCAACAATTGGTGATGGAATCACTGGGCAAGGAACTCGATCTGCAAGGCAACGTCGTCAATCAGGGCATCGCAGTTTATGGTAACAAAGGTTCGACCGACCAACATGCCTATGTGCAGCAACTGCGTGAAGGCGTGAGCAATTTCTTTGCGACCTTCATCGAGGTGCTGGAAGATCGGACCGGCCCTTCAATGGCGGTGGATGACGGCGTCACCGCGGGTGATTACCTGCAGGGTTTCCTTCTCGGGACCCGGGATGCCCTGAGCGAGAAAAACCGCGGCTCAATCACCATCACCATCAGGACCGTATCCGCCTTCAGCCTGGGGATGCTCATCGCCCTGTATGAACGTGTAGTGGGGCTCTATGCTTCGCTGGTTGGCATCAACGCTTATCATCAACCCGGAGTGGAAGCCGGGAAAAAAGCGGCAACCGGCGTCATCGACCTCCAACGTCAACTGAGGGCTGCCTTGCTGAAATCAAGTGGCACCCCCCGCACCGCGGAGGCTCTGGCACTTCATGTGGACGGCGACCCCGAAATCGCCTTCAAGATTCTGGAACATCTCGCGGCCAACGGCAGCATTCGCAAACGCGTGCGCTCCCCCTGGTTTGAGTCCACTTACGAATCCCAACCATAACGGGAATCACGATCAATCCCGCACATCTGGAAACAAAACGAGCCAGAGCAGCAAAATGCGCCTGCGAATCCTCCTTTTCCTGACCCTCTTGGGCACCGTCGCATTTGGGGGCGCTTATTTTTTCAGCTATCGGGAAAACCAATCCTTGCAAATCGCCCTCGATGTAGGCGGCCGGAAGATCCAGCAACAACAAGCCACCATAACCAGTCTGGAAACCGCGCAAGCCAGGGATCAGGCACAGCTCCTGGCTATGGATGCCACTTTGGGGGCCACCAAAACCCGGCTGACCGCCGCCGAATCCGAGCAAGTGGTATTGAGGCGCGAAATCAGGGACTTGCGCAACCAATTGCAGGAGAGTGCGACCCATAATACCCTGCTAACCAAGGAAAATGAGCGTCTCGGGTCCGCCCTGAGCGCAGCCCGGTCCAATCGGGCTTCACTGGAGTCTGTTCGCGAATATCAGGAAACGATCGCCAAACTCGAGCAGGCCCTCGCCAATGCACAAGCCGCGCAATTGACCCCACCCACCGCTCCGGCACTCGTTCAGACCCAAGGGGTGGTGTTGACGACCAACCGGGGTCGTAATTCCACGGTGGTCAGTGTGGGCCCGGCCGATGCCTTTGTCGTGGTCAATTACGGCGCAACCCATGGAGCCATGCCGACGCAGCAACTGTCGATAATGCGTGGAACCGAAATTCTGGCCACGGCACTCATAAGTGACGTGCGGGAAAACTATTCCATCGCGCAAATCCAACCTCAATCCTTGCGTGGCGCCTTGCATAAGGGCGATTCTGCTGTATTAGCCCAGTAAGCATTATGAAACACACCAAGACCCGCATCCTCGGTCTCCTGCTCCTTTCCCTCAGCGCCTTCCTGCTCGGTTGCACCACGCGGAGTGGTCGGGATACCTCGATTCCATGGAGCCGACCAGCAGACTGGGAAGGCCAGATTCCCGGTCTCACCCAGCCGGGTAACTAGCCCACGCTGGTTTGGCGCTCAAGTCCGGCCCTGGCCGGATTTTTTGTTTACACCAATGGCTGAAACAAACGGCAACACTTCCCTCCACTCCCTGCCGGGTCACCTCTATGTGGTGGCCACGCCCATTGGGAATTTGGCGGACATCACCGAGCGCGCCAAACTGATGCTGCAGCAGGTCGATATCATTGCCTGTGAGGACACCCGCACCACCGGGGCCTTGCTCAGCCGTCTTGGCCTGTCCCATCACACTTTGGTCGCCTATCACGAGCACAATGAGTTGCAGGCCGCCGAAAACCTGGTGGCGCAACTGACATCCGGAAAATCCGTGGCGGTGGTCAGCGATGCCGGCACTCCCGGTCTCAGCGATCCGGGATTCCGTCTGGTGCGTGCCTGCCGTAAACGCATGCTACCGGTCATACCCGTGCCGGGTCCCTGCGCCCTTACCGTGGTGCTTTGCGCCAGTGGTTTGCCGACCAATGGATTTCTTTTTGCCGGATTTCTGCCTCCCAAAAGTTCGGCCCGCCTGGCTTTCTTCAACAAATACCGTGATTTCGACTACACCCTGGCCCTGTATGAAAGTTGCCACCGGATCAGCAAGGCCATCGATGAAATCAACCGGGAACTGGGTGCCTCCCGCGTGGTTTGTGTCGCCCGGGAAGTGACCAAGCTGCATGAGGTTTTCATCGTCGGACCGGTCGCGGACGTGCAGGCCCGACTCGGTAAATCCAGCCTCAAGGGGGAATTTGTCCTGCTCGTTGCGCCGGCTTCGTTTGCCCTCTGAGTGTTCCCCGTTAAGTTTTTCAAACCGAGCGACAACGCCCAATTTTCCCGCATGCGCACCGTAGCCATCGTCGATATCGGCAGCAATTCGATCAAGTTGCTGGTGGCCAGCCGTGACGCCAATGGTCGGGTCCAGTCCCTTTTGCAACAGGCACTGAACGTGCGAATAAGTGCCGGCATCAACGCCAGAAACCCCCGCTGGGAGGAGGCAGCCATGACGGCCGGTGTCGCCGCCATCACCAGCTTGCTGGACAGGGCCAAGGCGCATGCCCCGGGACAGACCGTATTGGTGGCCACCAGTGCGGTGCGCGATGCAACCAATGGGCCGGAATTTTGCGAGCGGGTGCACCGGAAGTGCGGTTTTGGCATTCGAATTCTGTCCGGCACCGAGGAAGCAAATGGCATCGGACGGGGATTGTTGTGCGATCCGGAATTGCGCGAACTGCAGGATTTCACCCTGTTTGACCTGGGCGGCGGCAGCTTGGAATGCCTGTCCTTTCGTCAACGCCGCATTGTCCATGCAGCCAGTCTGCCGCTCGGATGTGTGCGCCTGACGGAAAAATTCGTGTCAGACCGGCAGCTTCGCCTCGAACCCGGCTTGTTGCACGCCATCAGTCAATATGCCAGTGACATGCTGCGCGCTGAAGGATTCGGCCCGGCCAATGCGATGATCAAGGCCATCGCCACGGGCGGAAGTATTGTCAACGTGCGCAACATGGCGGCCGCCCGGGCAAGTCTGGCCTTGGAGGCCACTTCCACCCACATTTCCCGCACGCTGTTGAGCGAACTCCTCAACACTATTGCCGACATGTCATTGCCGCAACGTCAGCAGATTCCGGGCCTGACCCCGGCGCGGGCGGATGTCTTTCCCACCGCCCTGGCCACGCTGCTTGGTATCGCGGACTGCTGCAAGCTGACCGGCTTTCACCATTCGTTTTACAACCTGCGATATGGTATTGCCGATGCCGCCCTGGACTGACTTGCCTACCTCAAAAGACTCGAACCAGCTGTGGCTCCGGGCGAATGGCAAAGGCAAGGCGTGCGATATAATCCTTTGGGTTGGGCAAGCTGTCCTGAGTATAGGAATTATGCGGCACCACCGGATACTCCAATTCGGCCAAGGGTGGCATTTCCCAGTGCAAATCCCGCCAGGTAAACCCTTCACGGATTTGCATCAGCTGGCCTGGATTTACGACCTGCCCGAGACCGGAGGTCGTGATGATCTCATCGGGTTTAAAGGCCAGCAGCAGCGCGAATTCATAGTCCGCACCGGATAGATTCTGCGCCTCATGCACCCGGATTTCGCATCCAATCCCGGAAAGATTCAGGTGCACGACCAAAGTGTCCGACCCGTAGGCAAACTCCACCATCGCTTCGTGGGCACTGAGGCGCCGGCCCTCGGCTCGATCCGGCACATAGGCGCGGCCATGGGATGTGCGGCGCACGGTGGAAAAGCGCGGCATGCCCTTGCTGTTGCCCCCACCGGCGAGGTAACCCGCCCGCCGATGCCAAAGCTCCAAAAAATTCTGGCTGTCCAAAACAAAGCGGTTTCGCCCCCACTCCGGCACCAGTTGCCATCCCAGCAATCCCACCCAGTCATTCCGCTCCAGTCGGGCAGCCGGCAGATGCAATACCGGCGCATCGTTCACCAGCACCTCGGGCCGATCGGAACCGAACAATCCCTCGGCAAAGGAAGCAAAGAAAGCCAATGCTTGGGCTCCGTTGTCGGCCACACCGTGCTGCGCGAGTGCGACCCGCTTCCGTTTCATCTTGCGTAGCGCCATGGCGACCCCTTCAGCGCTGCGCAAGAAACCGGGTGGCAGCAAGGCTGACGGTTGGTCATGATAGCGCATGCGCACATCCACCACCACGGCCGTAGTGGCATCGGGCAGCGTAAAGAAATTGGTGAATCCGATGGTCCGCGCGATCGCTGCATGCGCTGTGCGATCTCCGGAAATTTCCGCATAAATCGATACGGCCAGCGCCGTCACCAGGTTGTAGTCGACCACGATGCCCTGCCCTTCTGGCCAATAACCAGCCGGCGACTGAAAAGGCAGCACGCAGCGTCTCATGAACTCCCGACCGTAATCCTGCCAGTCCGAACGCTGAAAAAATACCCCGGCCCGATAAAACAGGAGGGCATGCCATGTGTCATGGTTGCCGACAAATTCCGCGGGCGTTTCCGCGTATTTTACCAGAAACCGACGGTGCAAGACCTCGGTGCCTCCCGCAATGACCGTGCGCAGGCGTTGGTGTAGTTCCCGGTCTCCCACCCCATCGCGCTCCATGATTTCGAGGGCGCACAGTAAATAGTAATTGAGCCATTCCCCGATGTGGCGGCCCCAATCCCGTCCTCGCGAATAATGCGGGGTGTGAAAATCAGCATCAGTGATACTGAGGCAATATTCGATATTGCGCAGGGCCAGGCGGCGAAAATGCATCCGCTCCACATCGCTCGCTCCCGGCACCGTATCCTGCGCCAAGAGCAGGAAGGCATGGGCTGCGAATTGGTTGTAATAGGAAGGCCCCTCGGCATCAGGCCAATCCAGCCGATCCAGATCCATGCTGCCAGTCGTCCCAAAATGTGGCGCCAACAAACGCGTCCAGTCCAACATCAGGGCCGCGGCCGTTTCACGGGTTACGGCCAGGTCGGGTTCAAGAAGGCTCGTGGACATGTGCGGGATTGGATACGGGACGAACTTTCGGCACCGGAGGACCGGTCAGGACCAACTGGCGCAAATCCAGCATCAGCTCCTGCATGTCTGGCGGCAAGGGCGCCCGCAAATCCATGGTTTTCCCACTAAGTGGGTGCGTGAAGACCAGATGTTCCGCATGCAACATCACCCGTTTGGGCGGGTGCGGCAGCCGCGGATCCGCTTTCCATCCGTAAACATCATCACCAAGAATTACGTGTCCAAGCGATTTCATGTGCACTCGGATCTGATGGGTCCGCCCCGTATGAATCGCACACCGCATTAATGTCGCGATATCTTTGAAACCCTCGGCTACCTGCCAATCCGTGCGGGCATGTCGCCCGCCCTTCACATCATCCACCACCGACATCTTGTGTCGTTGGTTCGGATTGCGCCCGATCGGCTTGTCGATGGACCCACTCAGCAACTGGGGTCGGCCCATCACCAGGGCCAGATATTCCTTTTGCATTGTTCGGGCGGCAAACTGTTCCGATAGCCCCCGATGGGCCGCGTCGTTTTTCGCGACCAACATGACGCCGGAAGTTTCCCGATCCAGGCGGTGCACAATCCCCGGGCGTTCCACCCCACCAATCCCGCTGAGGCTGCCGGCACAATGCGAAAGCAGGGCATGCACGAGGGTGTCACCGCCCGTTGCCGCACCGGGATGCACCACCATGCCGGACGCCTTGTTCAGGGCAATCAGACACTCATCCTCCCATAAAATATCCAGTGGAATATCGGCCGGGGTCAGGTCGGCGCTTTTCATCTCGGGCAGGCTGAACTCAAGTTCATCGCCCGGGAACACGGTGTGATCACGTTTGATGGCCACCTGCTTCAGCAACACCAAACCCGCATCAAAGGCCCGTTGCAAAGCCACCCGACTGTGTTCGGGAAATGCCAGGGCAAGCATTTTGTCGGCACGGGCGCGCCGGGCGTCTGCGGGCACGGTGTATTGGGTCATCATCACCGATTTATTCGTGGGTAAGTTTCGCAATTTCCCGCAGATTTGCAGCCCGAAATTCCGGCGTCACATCCGCGACCTGCCAGCCATTTTCCGCCATCCGGCCCAATTCCGGACGGGTGAATCCCATCTCCTCGGAGAGCACGAGATACTCGGCATTCACACTGTTGTTGAAACACAACGGATCGTCCGTGCTGATGGTGCAGCGCACTCCGGCCGCCAGAATTTGGCGCAGGGGATGAGCTTGATAATCGGGGAAAACTTTCAATCGGATGTTGCTGATGGGACAGACATCAAAGGTGACATCGAGATCATGCGCCAGCCGCAACACCGCAGGATCTTCAATTGCCCTCACCCCATGCTGCACGCGTTTCACACCCAGTTGCTCGATCGCTTCCTCCACCCTTGGCGCCCCGTCAAATTCCCCCGCATGACATTTGGTGACCTTGCCGGCCGCGCGCAGGCGCGCCCAAACCCCGGCGGTCCATGGCTCCGTGGGAAAGCTCTCATGACCATGCAAATCCACGCCGGCCAGACCCTCCCAGTTTTCCAGATCATCAATGACCGCCTGCAGCGGCCCGGTGTGGTCCGAGCGCAGCATGCCCGCGAAGATGCGCACTTCCAACCCGGCGGGAACGGCCGCGCGAATCGCGGCAATTATCTCCGGTCCGGGCACGTTGATGAATTGGGTGACCGGGAGGTGAAAGCTTGTTTCCACATACCGGACATTCTGCGCCGTGTGCCGTGCAAAGATCGCCTTGGCCCCCTCGTGATAATGCTCCGCGGAATCGAACCAGGGCAGGGCATGGTCCAGCAGGGTCTGCTCAAAGGTGCCAAAGTCCGGGAACCGGTAGTCCGGGGCATGAAACGACGGATTGGCCGGATACTTGTCCGGACGCCAGGCCTGCAGAAATTCATACGGAATCGCCCCCTCGATATGCAGGTGGGTTTCCGTCTTGGGGAGCGCCTGGATGAAATCCCTTGTCACTGCTTTTTCCCGAGCAGGTAGGCAGGGTTCAACTTGTGCAGGGCCTTGGGCACGAACATCCCGTCCTTGCGAATCAGTTTGTCATCAAACCAAATTTCGCCGCCGCCGTATTCCGGCCGTTGAATGCAAACCATGTCCCAGTGAACCTGGGAATTGTTGCCGTTGCTGCACTCCGCGTAGGATTGGCCGGGGGTGAAATGGAAGGAACCGGCGATTTTCTCATCGAACAGGATGTCCCGCATCGGGCTGAGAATGTGCGGATTAAACCCGATGGCAAATTCACCGATGTAACGGGCGCCGGCATCACTGTCCAAAATCTCGTTCAGTCGCTTCGTGTTGGTCGAAGTGGCCTCCACCACCTTGCCTTGCTTGAACACCAGCCGGATGTTGTCGAAGGAGGAACCCAAGTAAACCGTGGGCGCGTTGTATTGCAGCACCCCTTCGACCGAATTTTTCACCGGACAGGAAAACACCTCGCCGTCGGGAATATTGCGCGCCCCGCCGCAAGTAACAGCCCCAATGTTTTTGATCGAAAATTTCAGATCCGTGCCGGGGCCCTTGATGTGCACCCGGTCCGTTTTGCGCATGAGTTCGGCCAATACCTTCATGCCCGGAATCATGCGTTTGTATTCCAGGGTGCAGACGCGAAAATAGAAGTCCTCGAAGGCTTCCGTGCTCATGGCGGCCTGTTGCGCCATGGCCGAGGTGGGCCAACGCAGAACCACCCATTTGGTTTTGCCCACCCGATAATCCTGCACAGGCTTCATCAACCGGCTGACCAGTTGCACTTTCTCCGCCGGCACATCCGATGATTCGAAAATATTGTCCGACCCGCGCAACGCGATGTAGGCATCCATTTTCTCCATGCGGATTTTTTCCACGGCAGCATGGGAGGCGAATTGGGCTTCCTCCGCGCCCAGGACCAATTCCCGGGTGATCCGCGCCCGGTGCAATTGCACATAGGGATGCGCCCCGGCCCGACGGACGGAGCGCACCAAGTCGACCACCATCGCATCCGGCACATCAAACGCATCAATCAAAACTCGCTCGCCCTTTTTTAAGGCAATCGAGAATCCGGTAAGTCCATCGGCCAATTTGTTAAAACGGGGATCAATTATCATTCCACCAACTAACCTCCTCCACCGGCCGCCGGGCAAGGCAATACGCAACCTAGTCGTTCACCGGCGGACGGGAGCCGTTTTGTGGGAAACAGATCCGACTGACGGCCTCATCAAAGTCGGCCGCACCCCGTAGAATTTCGATCTCCAACCGCAAATAATATACCGGCCGGTCCCATACGCGTTCAACCGGGATGCGCACGGCATCCTTTTCCGTCGTGATCAGGCACTCCGCATCCTCATGCCGGGCCATTTCCGTCAATTCGACAAAATCCTCTTCCCCGTAACGGTAGTGGTCCAAATAACGTTCCCGGGCCACAATCCTGGCGCCCAGATCCCGCAGAAATTTCTCGAAACTCTCGGGGGTCGCAATGCCGCAGAATGCCAGGACCCGACGCCCTTTCAAAAAGGAAAGCGGCTGTCGTTCATCCGCACCAAACCGCTGCAGGTATTGGGGACGGTGGGCGCACTCGATCGTATCGACTCCGGGATTATGCTTTTGAATGAGGGCTTCGAGCTCGTTGTCGCGCTCGCCGTTGGATTTGGTGAGAAAAACGTAGGAAGCGCGGCGGAGATGTTTGATGGGCTCGCGCAGAATGCCCCGGGGCAGGAGATGTCCGTTGCCAAACGGGTTGGTTTTGTCGACCAGCAACAGGTTCAGCTGTCCCTTCAAGGGCAGGTATTGGAAACCATCGTCCAGCACCAAGGTGTCACACCCAAACCGCTTGATTGCAAAGGCACCGGATTTCACCCGGTTCTTGTCCACCAACACCACCACTCCGGGTAAATTGCGCGCGAGCATGTAAGGTTCATCACCCGCCTGTTCACTGTCCAAAAGCACGTTCTGTCCGTCACTTACGATACGCGGTGGCGGTTCCTCCACATGGGTCAGGCCCCACCACCACTTTTTCCAGAGGGGCGGTTTCTTGCTTTTATAGCCCCGACTCAGAATAGCGACCTTGCGCCCCCGATCCTGTAACGCTCGGGCAAATTTTTCCACCACCGGGGTTTTGCCTGTCCCGCCGACCGTCAGGTTACCCACCACCACCACCAGACAACCCAAGGGCTGGTCGTGCAGGATACGGTTGCGATAAAGCCAGAAGCGCAATTGGGCGACTCCGCTGAACAAATATGACATGACCTGCAGGAACGCGCCATAAATCGCGGCTCCGGTGTCCGCGCGACGCCCCAGAATCACATCAATCGTGTAAAGCTCGAGCGCGTTGGATTTTTTCTTCAACCAGGACGACATGCGGCAAATGACAGCAATGGAGGTTGACGAGGTTTTTGGGAAGTCGCTTTCGTGTTATTTGTAACAATATTCATTTCATGAGCTACAAACTCTTCATTCCCGGTCCCATTGCCGTCTCGGAAAAAACCCTGCGGGCCATGGCCCAGCCCATGATCGGGCACCGCAGTCCCGACTTTGTGGCCCTTTACCAGTCCATTCAACCCACCCTGCAGAAACTGTTTTATACCCGGGACCCGGTTTATCTTTCCACCAGCAGTGCCTGGGGCGTGATGGAGGGTTCCTTGCGCAATGTCGTCCAAAAGAAAGTGCTCAACTGCATGAATGGCGCATTCTCGGACAAATGGCACGACGTCGCCCAACGTTGCGGCAAGGCGGCCGGTGCCTTGAAATTTGACTGGGGCCAACCGGTTGACCCTGAAGCAGTCCGCCGCGAATTGAGCACCGGCGACTACGACGCGATCACTTTCATCCACAATGAAACTTCGACCGGCACCATGAGTGACATCATTGCCCTGATGGCTGTGGTGCGTGAATTCCCCGATGTGATTTCCATCGTGGATACGGTCAGCTCTTTCAGTGTCCTGCCCATCAAGAAGGATGAACTTGGCATCGACATCTTGCTCACCGGCTCACAAAAGGCCCTCGCCCTCCCACCCGGCCTGGCCATCTTCTCGGTCTCGGAACGTGCCCGGCAGCGGGCGACCCGGGCAACGGACCGCGGTTATTATTTCGACCTGCTCGAATTCCAAAAGAATCATGAAAACGGGATGACCCCGAGCACCCCGGTCATTCCGCTGATCTATGCACTGAAGTCCAAATTGGAGGACATCGAGGCCGAGGGTATCGCCGCCCGATATACCCGGCATGTCCGCTTGAACCATACCGTGCGCGACTGGGGTTTCGCCAAGGGCTTCAAACTTTTTCCCGATCCCGCGTTCGGTTCAATTTCCCTCAATTGTTTCGCCAACACCCGGCAGGTCGACCTGTCGGCCCTGAACAAGGTCCTCAAGTCCAAGCACGGTCTGGTGATCGACGGTGGTTACGGCAAACTCAAGGGCCAGACCTTCCGCATCTCCAACATGGGCGACGAAACGGATGCGACCATGGCCGAGTTGCTGCTGGCCCTCGACCGCTCCCTGCTCGAGTTGAACGTCTGACAAGTTCACAAGCCCCGGGCTTGCAGCGGAGCGGACAGGAGCTTTGGTAGCCTGATGCGCATGAAAGCACGAAACCTGATGGCGATGGCCGCCACGCTGGGTTTACTGGGTGGTCCTTTAGTCGCTCAACCGGGTCCGACCCAGCTGCCGGGGACGCAATTGGAAAAAATTGTTCCCGCGGATGCTTATGAGACCTCGCTATTGGCCATGCCCATCGAACCGGAGTCTCTGGCCAAATACGTCCAGATATTGATGGCCAGATCCGAAACGACGGAAAATGGCGCCGAGGCTCAAAAATTACGGCTGCATGCCCGTGAAATAGGGTTGGTGGCGCAGGCATACGGTTCCGGTGACTTGTTGTTGAATCTCACCTTGGCCCAAATTTCCAGGGAGGGCCGTTTGATTGCGATTACCTATCATGACGACAAAGCGATCAATCACCTCCTTCACCTGGCGGAAACCAAGTTTGCCCAGGGTGATTTCGAAGGCGCGCTGGCCGCTTACACCCAAGCCGCCAGTCGGGATCCAAAGTCATATCATGCTGCGCTGAGTGCGGGAAATCTGTTATTGGCCAAATCGGACTATGAACAAGCCTTGCTCTGGCTGGATCGCGCCGTGGCCAATAATCCCGATGGCGAGGCCGCCCACCGTTACCGGGGTGATGTCCTGATGCAATTGAAGCGTCCGGCCGAGGCGGGGGCCAGTTATATCCAAGCCTACATCGCCTCGCCATTTGCGCCCGTTCCCAGCGCTGCCCTGGAAGATTGGGCCCGGCTGCAGGATATCAATGTGGAAAGACCCGACACCCGTTTTCTTCGCGGCAATCTGACCGTCACTAAAGGTAAACTGATCCGCGGTTACGATCCCGCCGGACCGGCTGGACAGCTTTCCCTGGTATATTTGACTGCCCGCAGCACATATTATCTTGCCACCCAACGTGCGATTCCAGCCTACCGACAAAGTCTCGAAGAGGAAGCCGCCGCCTTGCGGAAAATCCTGCAGGATTGGCGTGGACTGAAGGCCGGCAGCCCGGACGCGCAGGCCTTCGCCCCTTATGCCGAAAACTTGGCCTTGATGGCTGACTTTGACCGCAAGGGCTGGCTCGAGGCCTTTATCCTGTTGGACAGGTCAACAGATCAACTGATGCAGGACTATTCTGCCTACCGTCGCGAAAACCGGGATTTATTGTTCAACTATATTAAATCCGTATGGTTGCAAAATGCCCTCTGATTTCCGGGTATTTGGGAGTGAGTATACCGGCCAAAATGACGCTCAATTCCGGCAGGGCAAAAAAACTAGGGCTTGTCATTCGCCACGGCGCAGCCTAACCGCTCGCGACCCATGAAGTCTCTTGTCATCGCCGAAAAACCGTCCGTCGCCACCGATTTGGCCCGTTCACTCGGCAAAATCCCCAAGCACGGTGACCATTATGAGAATGACGATTACGTCATCTCCTCGGCCGTGGGCCACTTGGTGGAACTCAGCATGCCCGAGGATATCGACAAAAAGAAATACGGCTTCTGGCGACTGGAGACTCTGCCGATCATTCCCGAGCAGTTCACCCTCAAGCCCATCGAGAGTTCCAAGGACCGGTTCGCCAAACTGAAAAAACTGCTGGCCCGGAAGGATATCGATCTGGTCATCAATGCCTGTGACGCCGGTCGCGAGGGCGAACTGATCTTCAATTACCTCTATCAACTCACCAAGAGCAAATTGCCGGTCAAGCGCGCCTGGATGCAAACCATGACCCCACAGGGCATCCGCACGGCTTTTGAACACCTCCGGGATGGCGCGGAGATGACCGGGTTGGGCGATGCCGCCCGGTGCCGGAGTGAAAGCGACTGGTTGATTGGCATCAATGGCACCCGGGCGGTGACCAAACGCATGTTCGGTTCCCGGGCGGGCAACGTCGCTTCGGTCGGCCGGGTGCAAACCCCCACCCTGGCCCTGATGTTCAACCGGGAGTTGGAAATCCGTAATTTCGTGCCGCGTAATTACTGGCGGGTTACGGCGACCTTTGGCGTGAGCCAGGGACAATATGAAGGCGTTTATCAGCGCTCCAATTACAAGAAAGCCGCCAACGACGAACATGATCGCATCGATCGTATCTGGGAGCAGGCCCTCGCCGAGGCAGTGGTTGCCGCTTGTGCCGGCCATCCACCCGCCACCGTTACCGACGAAAAGAAGTCCAGTTCGCAAATCGCCCCCCGGCTATACGACCTGACCACCCTGCAACGCGAGGCCAACACCCGTTACGGCTTGCCCGCCCGGCGCACCCTGCAGATCGCTCAGGCGCTTTACGAGAAACACAAGATGATCACCTATCCGCGAACAGATGCACGGGCACTGCCGGAAGACTACATGCCGACCTGCCGCGAAGCCCTGGCCAATCTTTCCGGTGACCTGAAGACCCATGGGGCC
>JAIPJW010000052.1 GCA_021734075.1 Cephaloticoccus sp. | reverse complement strand
CCGGGACAGTTGGGACCGACGAGGCGGGTCCGGGCCCCGGCCATGGCACGTTTGACGCGGACCATGTCCTTGATCGGGATGCCCTCGGTGATGCAGACCGCGAGATCGAGCCCGGCGTCGACACACTCGAGGATGGCATCGGCCGCAAACGGCGGCGGCACAAAGATCGCGGAAACGGTGGCCCCGGTCGCCTTGGCCGCCTCGGCGACGGTGTTGAAGATCGGGACTTTGACGCTGGCATGTTCAAATACCTGGCCGCCCTTGCCCGGGGTGACGCCGGCGACGACCTGGGTGCCGTAGTCGATCGAGAGCTGGGCATGCTTGCCGCCGAAGGCACCGGTGATGCCCTGGACCATGATCTTGGTTTTGGAATTGATGAGAATGGACATTTTATGAAGATGATTTGGTTTTACAGGAGGTAACGGAGGTAACGAAGAGAGGGGAATGCCGGGCTCTGTGCTCTCTGTTTGCTCCTGTAAGAATTTTCAGGCGACGAGTTTGACGATTTTCTGGGCGGCATCGGCCATGGTGTCACCCGAGACGAGGGACAGACCGGATGCGGCGAGGGTGGCTTTGCCCGCGGCGACGTTGTTGCCCTCGAGGCGGACGACGAGGGGCAGTTTCAAACCGACTTCCCTGACGGCCTCGACGATGCCCTCGGCGATCACGTTGCAGTCCATGATGCCGCCGAAGATGTTGACGAAGATACCCTGCACATTGGCGTCACCGAGAATGATCTTGAAGGCGGCGACCACTTTTTCGCGCGTGGCGCCACCGCCGACATCGAGGAAATTGGCGGGGTTGCCGCCGTAATGCTTGATGATGTCCATGGTGGACATGGCGAGGCCGGCCCCATTGACGAGGCAGGCGATGTTGCCGTCGAGGGCGATGTAGGCCAGGTCGTATTTGGCGGCCTCGGTTTCCTTGGGGTCCTCCTCATTGAGATCGCGGAGCGCGACGACCTCAGGGTGACGGAAGAGGGCGTTGTCGTCAAAGGAGACCTTGGCGTCGAGCGCCAGGACCTGATCTTCTGGAGTGGTGATGAGGGGGTTGACCTCGATCATCGAGGCATCGGTTTCCCAATACATCCGGTAAAGGTTGCGGATAAGCTTGGCGGCGTTCTTGGACTCGGCGGCATTGAGCCCGAGGCCGAAGATAAGTTCGCGCACCTGGAAATCGGCCAGGCCGTAGGCGGGATCGACGAACACCTTGAAGATTTTTTCCGGGGTCTCGTGGGCGACTTTTTCGATTTCCATCCCGCCCTCGGTGGACGCCACAATCACCGGCTTGGAAGTGTTACGGTCAAGCAGGATGGCCAGATAGTATTCCTTTTTGATGCCGCACGCGACCGTGAAGTAGATCGTCTGGACCTTGCGACCGACGACACCGGTCTGGGCCGTGACGAGCGTGTTACCCAGCATCTCAGCAGCGATGGCCTTGGCCTCGGCCTTGGTCTTGCAGAATTTGACGCCCCCCTTGTAGCCGTTGGTGAAGGTGCCCTTGCCGCGACCGCCGGCATGGATCTGGGACTTCACCATGGTCGGCCCTTCCGGCAGTTGGTCGAGGGCGGAATCGAACTCCGCCGCGGATTTTGCGGATGCCCCTTGCGGAACGGGGACCCCGAACTGGGCAAAGAGGGTTTTGGCCTGATACTCGTGGATGTTCATGGAAAGAAAGTCCCATTAAGCCATAAATCCCGGCCCGAAGGCACTCAAAAAAACCGTTTGGGGCAAAGTCGTTAGGGGGAGCACGGGCGGGATTGCATTTCACTAATGCGTTGCGCAACTTTGCCCCATGGAATCGCACGACGTTCTCCGCGAGGTTTTGAAGAAAACGAGCGCCAAACAAATCGCCAGTGACATGGGACTTTCGCTGTCCCTGATCTACAAATGGGCCGAACCACCTGCGGACGGCAGTGGGGCCAACAACCCGTTGGACCGAGTGGGTCAGCTGATCACCTCGACCGGGGATGCGCGCCTCGCCCAGTGGGTTTGTGAACAAAGTGGCGGATTCTTCATCCGGAATCCGCAGTCGGTGAAGCACACCGGCCATCTGATTCCCCTGACCAATGACATTGTGCAGGACTTTGCCGACATGCTGGCCACCATTGCGATTTCGTCGTCGGATAACGTGATAACCAATCAGGAAGCCAGAAACATCCGTGATCGTTGGGAACGTTTGAAGAGTGTGACCGAGGGTTTTGTCCGCGCCGCGGAGAGTGGAAATTTTGAGCAGATCATCCCACCGGAGGATCCGGCCCAACCGGCCGGAACAGCTGCGGGCTAGGGGCGCTTGAGGAGTTCCTGGGCCAGAAAAGCGGTTTGCTGGACGGCGATGTCCTTCAGGCCGGACTGGGCCAGTTGAATCAGGTTTTGCAATTGATCCTGCGAAAACGTCGCTGATTCACCCGTGCCCTGGACTTCGACGAACTGGCCGCGTCCCGTCATCACCACGTTGAAATCCACTTCCGCGTCCTTGTCCTCGAGGTAGTTCAAATCGAGCAGTGACTCGCCGCGGAACACCCCGACACTGACCGCAGACACGGAGTCAATCAGCGGACTTTCCGGCAGACTCTTGGCGTCGAGCAGTTTCTGGACGGCCAGACGGGTGGCCAGGTAGGCCCCGGTGATCGAGGCCGTGCGCGTGCCGCCGTCGGCCTGCAGCACGTCGCAATCGACCCAGAGGGTGTTTTCCCCGAGTTTTTTGAGATCGACCACCGCACGCAGGGAGCGACCGATCAAACGTTGGATCTCCACCGTCCGACCATCGATCTTACCCTTGGAGATATCGCGCGGTTTGCGGTCCAAAGTGGAATAGGGCAGCATGGAGTATTCCGCCGTCAGCCATCCGCCCTTCACGCCCTGTTGCCGCATCCACCCCGGCACCTTGGGTTCGATGTTGGCGGCACAGATGACACGGGTCGCCCCGAAGGACACCAGCACCGAACCGGTGGCATTCGGCGCTATACCGGCTTGGAAGGAAATGGGGCGCAGTTGGTCGGGTTTGCGACCATCATGCCGGAGGGAGGAATCAGCCATGGTCAAATGGTGGAGTCCCGTTCCTCGGTGTCGAACGGTTTCAAGCTGAGCGGCTCATCTTCCGGCGGTTGGGCCATATGGGCAATGAGGCGGTCGTTGAATTCCTTGGCGGGATCATGGCCGATCCGCTTCAATGCCTGGGTCAGGGCGGCGACTTCCACCAGCCGGGCCATATCGCGACCCGGACGCACGTAGAGTTCAATGTGCGGCACTTTCTGGCCGAGAATTTCGTAATAATTCTCTTCCAGGCCCGTGCGCTCCTCAACCACTTCGGGGGTCCAATCCTGCAGGGAAACCACCAAATCGATGCGTTTTTCCAGTCGCACTGACTTCACGCCAAACATTTCCGCCACATTGATAATGCCGATACCGCGGCATTCCATCCAGCCGCGATTGAGCGGCAGGCTCTTGGCCATGAGATCCCGTTCATCCCGCAGGCGGACCACCGTGAGATCGTCCGCCACCAAGGAGTGGCCGCGTTCGATCAGGGCCAATGCGCATTCACTTTTGCCCACCCCACTGGATCCCCGCATCAAGACACCGATACCCCGGATTTCCAAGGTGGTGGCATGCTCGGTGGTCGAGGGGGCGAATTCATTATCGATGCAAAGGGTGGCCAGATTCACGTAGTTCATCGTGATCATGGGCGTGCGAAAAATGGGCAGCTCCATCTCCTCGGCCACTTCCAGCAGCGCCGGGGTGGCGTGGTAGTTGCGCGTCAGCACCAGACAGGGGATGTGGCGTTTGACCAGCTTCACCAGAATATCCTTCTGGGCCGTGTGGCTCAGGGTTTTGAGGTAGGTCATCTCGGCTGAACCGAGCACTTGAATGCGCTTGTTGGCAAAATATTTGAGGAAACCGGTCAGGGCCAGGGCCGGGCGGTTGATCGAACCCTCCTTGATCAGGCGATGCAGACCAACCCCGTCCGCCGTCAGGAGCTCCATTTTCAACTTTTCGCGGTAATTGGTGAAAAAATGTGCCACCGTGATGCCATGAACTTCCTTTTGCATTTGGTTCAGAGATTGAAGTTTTCGCCGAGATAAAATTCGCGGGCCTGGGCATCGTTGATCAGAAAGTTTCCCGTCCCCTGGGTCAGCACCTGGCCCTGATGGATCAGGTAAGCGCGATCCACAATCCGCAGGGTTTCCCGCACATTGTGATCGGTGACCACTACCCCGATGCCACGTTGCTTGAGTTGCAGGATGATTTTTTGCACCTCGGCCACGGAGATCGGATCGATGGCGGCAAAGGGCTCGTCCATGAGGAGGAACTTGGGTTTGGTGACGAGTGCACGGGCAATTTCCAATCGTCGTCGCTCACCGCCCGACAGGGTGTAGGCCTTTTGTTTGGCCACATGATCGAGGCTCAATTCACCGAGGTGGTGCCTGACCACATCCGCGCGTTCCCTGCGGGGCACACCGATGGCCTCGGCGATGGCGAGGATGTTTTCCTCGACGGTGAGTTTGCGAAACACCGACGCTTCCTGCGGCAGGTAGCCAATGCCGTGCCGGGCGCGTTCGTGCATGCGCAGCCGGGTGACATCCCCGCCATCAAGCATCACCCGGCCCTTGGTGGCGGGCAGCAAACCCACGATCATGTAAAACGTGGTGGTTTTTCCCGCGCCGTTGGGACCGAGCAAACCGACGATTTCGCCGGCATTGAAAGTCAGGTCAACGCCCTTGACGACCGTGCGGTCACCGAAACTCTTCACGAGTCCCACGGTGGAAATTTCGGAATGCAGGGCAGTGACGGCCATGGAAACTCAGGGTTGGGGGGCCGGGGCCGGCGTGGCCTCGGGTTTGGCTTCAGCGTCAAAACCGAGATCCTTGATGGCCGGCAGGGTAATGCGGGCCCGCTCCTCGGTGGTGCCTTCGATCACGGCCCGGCGCTGTCCGCGATAAAGGAGCAGGCGCGGTCCGGTGGCGATGTATTGGTCGTCGAAACTGCGCACCACCGGCTCCTCGCTGAGCACAATGCGATCCTCGTTGGGAAAAACCTCGGCGCGACCACAGGTGGCTTCACGATCGCCCTGCACGATGCGCACGCGACCGGTGGCCACCAGTGACTTGAAAAAACCATATTGGCCGATGGTGGCAGTGGGGTCGCCCTTGCGAATGGCAACCACCTTGAGATTGTCGCAATACAGTTTCAGATTGTTGCCGGTGACGACGACCTGGTCATGAAAAGTGGCAATGGTCTCGGTGTCGGTGCTGATGGTCTCCGCCAGACCGGAGCACTCGATCACGGTGGGCGGCAACTCGGTGCCCGCCGCCGACAATGACCGGGGGGTGGTCAACAAAAGAAAACAGAGGGCGTGGAACAGGGAGCGTCTCATTTGAGGATATCCGGCAGCTGGGCACTGAAAACTATCCGTGCATGGGCGGCGATGGAAACTTTTTTCTGGCGATGATCATAGCTCCAGCCCGATCCGGTGATTTCCAGGTCGTCACGGATAATGCGCACCGTGCCCGTGCCGTGCACGGTCTCCTCCTCCGGCTCGGCCGTGGCCGCGGGACTGAGGATGATGGTTTCCACGGCAGCATCGTTGTCACCGCTAAAGAGGGTCAGATTCAGGTCCACCAATTCAATTTTACCGGGCGCAACGATGGCCTGTGAACCCTGCAGCAGCATTGAACGGTGACCTTCCGCGGTGAAGGTGGGCAGACGAAAATTGCTCACGGGGGTTTGCGAGGTGACGGATGGCCCCGCCCAGGCTTGACCCGACCACAGGCAACAGATGATGGCAGCGGGTAATCTCACGATTTTGCCGTAGGACCGCGCCGGGCCAGAATATGTTCGCAGATTTCACGCACCGCGCCCCGGCCCGCGGTTCGGGTGGTGATGTAACGGGCGGCCTGAAGTGCGGCCGGCATGGCGTCGGGCACACTCACGCCGATTCCGGCCCAGGCAATTGCGGGGGCATCGATGTCGTCGTCGCCCATGTAGACACAGGCTGACGGGGGCAGGTGCAGCCGGTCGGCGAGTTCCTGCAATGCGGTCAATTTGTCGGTTCGTCCCTGAATGAGATGCGGCACCTTGAGTTCCGCGGCACGACGGGTGGTCGCTTCCGAGGGGCGCCCGCTGATCCAGGCGACCGCAATTTCCCGCCGGTTGAGCCGCACGATACCCATGCCGTCGAGGATGGAGAAGACTTTGCTTTCCGTGCCATCGGACGCGATCTGCACCGTGCCATCCGTCAGCACACCATCGACGTCCATGGCAAAGAGGCGAATGCCGGCCCAATGGGATTTGCTGATGGCGGGTTTGCGTTGGCCGATTTTGGGCACGGTGGAAATGGGTTGAGGGTCGAAATGCGGGGGTGTGATCGGCAAGGAGCGCGGTTGGTCACTCCATCCAGGCCACCAACTTTTCGATGACGGCATTCTTGTCCGGTCGATAGGCTTGTTCCAATTCCAAAGCGAATGGCACCGGAATATCCATCGAACCGATGCGCAGCGGTGCCGCCTTGAGGTGGGCGAAGTTATCCTCGGTCAAGCGGGCGACCAATTCGGCCCCGAAACCGTGGGTGCGGCGACCTTCATGGAGGACCACAAGCCGGCCGGTTCGGGCCAGCGAAGACTGGATCGCATCGAGTTGCAGGGGGGCCAGTCCGCGCAAATCGAAAAGGTCGAAGGTCATCTCGTATTCTTCCGCCAAGTAGTCGCAGACGGTCTCGGCCAGATGAACCATATCCCCGTAGCTGATGAACGTGGCATACTCCCCGGTGCGCAGTTGCTTGGGGGACCACACCGAGCGGAAGTCGGGATTCCAGATCACCGGTTGTTTTTTGCAGCGATAGAGCGCCTTGTTTTCAAACAGGATCACAGGGTTGTTGTCCTCGTAAGCGGCCAGCACCGCGTCGAAGGCATCCTGCGGGTTGCTGGGATAGATCGCCTTGAGTCCAGGATAGGAGAGAAAGCTCGATTCCAATTCCTGCGAATGAAACGAGCCCAGTTGCACCGTGCCGCACGGGAAGCGGAGCACCAGGGGGCAGGCGGCGCCGGAACGGAAGAAATACGTGGCGGCGTTCTGGGTGATCTGAGTGGTGGCCTCGGTGGCGAAATCCGCAAACTGAAATTCCGCTATCGGCCGATGCCCGTTTACCGCCATGCCGATGGCGTAACCGGTGCAACCGCTTTCCGCCAAGGGCGTGTTGAAGACACGACTGCGGCCGAATTCCTTGAGCAGTCCTTCCGTGACTTTGAAGGCGCCCCCATAGGTGCCGATGTCCTGACCGAGAATGATTGATTCGGGCTGTTCGGCGAGAATCTTGCGCTGGGCGGCATTGATGGCCTGGGCAAAATTGAGCTGAAGCGGTTCCGCGGGTTCCGATTGCCATACGAGCGGAGGACTGGCCGGGGCGTAAAGTCCATCGGCCAAACTGGCGGGATCCGGCCGGGCGGTGGGCAGGGAGACCTTGATGCAGGCTTCCAGGAAGGCGTTCAGTTCCGCGTCGAGCGCGTCCAATTTATCGGTGTGGCCCGCCGCAGCCAGTTTGGTGCGCAGCCGGGGCAGGGGATCCTGGGCAAAGAAAGCTTCGCTCTCTCCCTTGGGCATGTAATCGCAGGTGTCGTAGGCGGCATGGCCGCGCAGGCGCAGCGTGTTGACCTCGATGAGGACGGGTCGTGAGGTCGCGCGAACTTTTTCGATCGTGGCGCTGAGGGTGGCGGTGAAAGTTTCGACGTCGGTGGCATCGGCCGCAAAACCCTCCATTCCGTAACCGGTCGCCCGTTGCCAGAGATCGGCACCCGTATATTGCTCCTTCAGCGGAGTGGAATAGGCGTATTTGTTGTTTTCGATCACGAATACCACGGGCAGTGAGAGTAATGAGGCCAGGTTCATGGACTCGTGCACATCGCCAGTGCTGGATGAACCGTCGCCAAAAAATGCAAAACCCACGGCTTGGTGGCCCCGGCGTCGTTGGGAATCCACGGCCCCCACGACATTGGACAACATGATGCCCAGATGACTGATCATCGGGAGCGAGCGATTTTTGGGATCGCCGTGGTGGATATTGCCCTCGCGGGCCTTGGTGGGACTGCCGGTGTTGGCGAAATACTGGTTGAGATGGTCGCAGAGATGATCACTCCAAATCAAGTGACCGCCGAAGTCGCGATGGGTGAACGAAATGACATCCTGTCCCTTGTCGGCGAGTAGGGCCAGCGGGACGATCAAGCCTTCATTGCCCATCCCGCCGGTTACGGTGCCCTTGATGAGACCCTGGCGGAAAAGATCGAGGATGCGGTTGTCAGCGGACCGGGCCAGATGCATCCAGGCATAGATGCGCAACAAGGTTTCGTCGCGTTGCAGGCCCAGTTCATCCGACCGTAAGGCACGGTCTGCGAGAATCGATGGAGGAGTCGGGAAAGCCATGGGTTGCGTAGAACGTGGCGACCCGTCCCGACTCGCGCAAGCGAGAGATTTGATGCATCGGAATCAATCTGGTGGCTGGTTTTGGAGATTTCAGGTCTCCCCCACCGGTGGCTGACCCCGCCTCGGGCGCGAGATGGCCACCGGGCTGACCGTCATCAGGTTAGGAAAGTTTTTGCCGCGACAAAATCCCCGGCGGTCAGGTTGTGGCCGGCGGCTGACATCTGGCGAATCAACTCGGCGCCCCCATGGCTCAGCAGGGCGGCAAGGCGCTCAGGGTGATCCGCGGGCACAATCGGATCCTGGCTGCCACTGGCGATCAGGATGCGCTTGCCCTTGAGGGAATTCGTCAGTGCAGGTGTATCGAGCACCACCATCGGTCGCAACAGGATGGCTCCGGCCAATGTTTCGGGACGAAGTTGCATCAGCGTCGCCGCAATGTTGGCCCCGTTGGAAAATCCCACGGCGACCTGTCGACCAGCGGGGAGAGAATTTTGCCGGCAGGCCGCGGCAATGAAATCCGCCAACTCGTGGGTGCGGCGCGTGACTTCGTCGGGGTCAAAAACGCCCTTGCTCAACCGGGCAAAGAACCGATTTGCCCCATGCTCGTTGACCCGTCCTCGAGGACTGAGCAGCGCTGAGCCGGGCGAGAGTTGGCGGCCCAGCGCAATCAGGTCATGTTCATTGCCACCCGTGCCATGGAGTAGGAGCAGCGGAGGGGCACTGGCATCGGTGCCGGGTTCAAAGACGTGAATGAATGAAGTGGAGGCAGTCATGTTCGCCGCGGATCAAACCAGGGCAGGCAGGGCGGCCTCGATTTCCCTGCGAAAGGGCTCAAGCCGGGGCGGCAACGAAAGACTTTGACCGAGGGATTCGACCGGCTCATCGATGGCAAATCCGGGTGTATCGGTTGCGATCTCGAAAAGGACGCCACCGGGTTCACGATAATAGATCGATTTGAAATAGGCGCGATCGATGATCGGGCTCACCCCGAGACCCTGCTCGCTTAACTCGGAGTGGGCATTTAGCTGGGTCCGGTCATCGGCGGTGCGAAAAGCGACATGATGAATCGTTCCGGCTCCGTTCAGTCCCGCCGGCAGGGAGGGATCGACCAAAAGATCCACATAGGTGCCGGGACCGCCAGGCCCGACCGTGTAACGCACCCGGTCTCCCGCCCGCCCCACTGCACGGTAACCCATGGTGGCCGTGAGCAGTGAACGGGTGGCCTGGTCATGGCGAAGTGCCAGGGTGCTGCCATGAAATCCGCGAATTGCGTGTTCGCGGGGTATGTCTTTTGCCGGCGCAGGTTCTCGCAGGTCGGCCTCCTTCGTGGCCACCAGCTCCAAACGCAATCCATCCGGATCGAACAGGGTCAACACAGTTTCGCCGAATCGCTCGACTGCGGGTTGGGAGGGAATGTTGGACTGGATGATGCGTTGCGTCCAAAAATCCACTGAACCGAATGGAATGGAAAAGGCCGTGGCGTAGGCCTGCCCATGACCTGCCCGACCCCGACGCGTGCCCGGCCACGGAAAGAAAGTCAGGATCGTCCCCGGTGTCGCCGCGTAGTCACCATAGTAGAGATGATAGGTGCCGGGATCGTCCTGATTGACTGATTTTTTGACGAAGCGCAGGCCCAGCATGCGCGTATAGAAATCCACATTTTGTTTGGGATCCGATGCAATGGCGGTGATGTGATGCAGACCAGTGAGATTCATAACAAAAGAGAGGGGGAAGTTTGTAACCTAAGACGTTACAAATTTTGCTTATTAGCAGAATAAGAGTGAGATAGGAGTGAGTCTATGGAGAGGGCGCCGCCGCCATTGATCACAAAGGCAATTGCGAGGCCGAGCAGGGCGAGAGGGAATTCCATGCCGGCGGGATTGAAGAACGCGCCGTGGTGCACCGTGATAATGGCCACGAGCATGGTAACGCCCACCAACAGTGCCCCAAAACGGGTGGCCAAGCCCAAGAGGAGCAATGCTCCACCCAGGAATTCACCGCCTCCCGCCAGTGCGGCCCAGAAGATGCCGGGAGTCATGCCGAGTTTGTCCGCAAAGAATCCGGCAGTGCCCTCGAGGCCATAGCCGCCGAACCAGCCGAATAATTTTTGGGCGCCATGGGCGATCATGATCAGCCCAAGCACAAGGCGAGGGAATAGAAGACCCCAGTTGTGGGCATTCGTCTTAAGTATAAGAGCAATTTTGGTTTTCATGGTTATATAGTTTGATATTGAATTATAGGATTTAAGGGAAGAGACATATTGTGATAACTTGTTCCAAGTAATCAGGATACACCTGAGCCGAGCTTTTTACAAAGCCAACCCAGCGTGAATTGCTCAGCCGGGGTCAGGGCGCTGAATTCCCGGGTGATACTTGCCACGACCTTGGGGAATAATTCGGTGATGAAGGTGCGTCCACCGGCGGTCAGGGATACGGTGACAAAGCGGCGGTCGTTTTCGTCGCGCTGTCTCGTGACCCACCCGGCTTTTTCCAGGTTGTCGACGACCAGGGTGATGTTGCCACCGCTTTTGAGCAGTTTCCCGGCGAGTTCGGACTGGCACATCGATCCGCGGTGCAAAAGGACCTCCAGGACACCGAATTGGGTAATGGTCAAACCCTTGGGTAAAACGGTGTGAGTGCGCGCAGTCACCGTATCGGCAGCCCGCATCAGCTTGATGTAGGCGTTCAAAGCGTCGACTTCGGTTTTTGTGCCGGTGAAATGCGTTCCCATAACAATTCGACATCAAAGCAATAATTACTTTAATGTCAAATCAAAAGCTAACTAATTCTTTAATTGTTTGATCAAAATGGTTTAAGAAATTTGATTTGTCGAACCCGTGCAGGGCAGACCCGATTTCGTCACTGCCCAACTTGAAATAAAGGTGAATAGCACGGGTTGGCGGAGCTCCAGTTACAAGCCAGAGTTTCACACCCCCTCCGCTCCACAGCCAATCCTGGACTGATCCATCACGCGGGATCCGATTCCGTTACCTGCGTGGTCCGGCAACACGGCGATAACCTCGAGTTCGCCGTTGCCGAGGTTACCGGAGGCAAAACCATTGAATTTTCCATTCACTTCGCATAACCAGCCGCGATGAGTGGTCGCGAGCGCTTCGGTTTGTGTCGCGACGGTAATGCAGATGGAAGTGAGAAATTCACAGGTGACGATTTTCTGCTTCACCGCAAAGCTGATGGCGAAATGGATGGGTAAGCCGCCCGGGGTTGTGCGCCGCAAAATCATTGCGTGGGCAATGGCTGGCATAAACGGCCCAAAGTTTCATGACAACATGCCTACTGAGCCTCGTGCCCCGGCATCCGGAAATTCAGTAATTCCACCGCCAATCAGGTCAGGCCATGCTGTCCAACTTGCGGATGCGGTTGATATGGCGATCCCCTTCAAATTCGGTGGTCAGCCATACCCGCACAATCTTGAAGGCTTCATCCAGGGAGATGGTGCGCTCGCCCAGGGAGAGACAGTTGGCATCGTTGTGGGAGCGATTCCAGATGGCGACCTGCTCGTTCCAACAAACGCCGCAACGCACGCCTTTGACCCGATTGGCGGCCATGGCCTCACCGTTACCCGAGCCGCCCAACACGATACCCCGTTCCACCTCGCCACTGGCCACTGACCGCGCCACGGGGAAACAGAAGTCAGGATAATCGCAACGCTCGTTTGAATAGGTGCCGAGGTCGCGGACCGTATGTCCTTCCGCGAGCAACATGGCCTTGATGGCCTCTTTGTATGCGAAGCCGGCGTGGTCGGAGCCAATGGCAATGGTAAATGTTTTCATACGGAAATGAACGGATCGGAGTTTGCAGTGTCATTGAGTGTGGGCCAGATTAAAGGCCGCAATCATAACCCTATGAAATCGCCACATATTTTAGCTCTTCTGCTGGCGTCCCTAATGCTCGCTGGTTGTGCCACGGTCGATTCACGCATCAGCCGGAATCAAGCGGAGTTCAATACATGGCCGACCGCCGTGCAGGCCAAAATACGGACGGGCAATGTGGACCTGGGCTTCACGCCGGAACAGGTGAGAGTGGCCCTGGGCGAACCCGATAAAGTTTATTCATGCAAGACCACCGATAAGGAGGAGGAAATTTGGGCTTATTTCGACAACCGGCCGCAGTTTGCCATTGGTTTGGGCGTGGGGACCGGTCTGCACAGTGGGGCCTACACCGGCACGATGGGCGGGGTTGTCCGTGACCGGCAACGGGATCGACTGGATGAGTCCACGCGGGTGGTGTTTGAGGCGGGTAAGGTAGTGGCGCTGGAAGCCCGCACCAAAAGCTGATCAGGCCCCGACCAAACGTAGAAATGCCGCGGTGTCGCTGAAATCGGCAAATACCGCCGTGGGTCGATGCGCCTGAAGTTCGGCCAGGGAATAATTACCGGTGGCGACTGCGATGGTTTTGGCCCCGATCACCTTGCCGCATTCAATGTCGTGTGGAGTATCACCAATGATAAATGTTTGCGCGGGAGCGAAATCGACTCCGTGAAGGGCTTTGGCCCGTCGCTGCGCGTGGGGTCCGAGGTCGTTGCGCCGGGGACTATCGTCTGCGAACGCACCGAATTCGAAATAATGCCAGACCTTGTAGTGGGTGAGCTTGAATTGCGCTCCGCGGTGCATGTTGCCGGTCAACAACCCCTGGGCGATGCCCTCATGGTGATGGAGCGTTTCAAGCAAATCGAACACCCCCGGGAGGACCTGCCCCTGTTGGCCATTGGCCAGTTCGACCGGCAGCAGGGAAAGGTAGGCTTCCAGGTAAGCTTGGATGTTTTCCGGGGTGACGGGGAGTTGGTTGTGGCGCAGGACCTCGCTGGTGATCCAGCTGTCCGTGCGTCCCGCCCAGTCGATTTTGGTCAAATCACAGGGCAAACCGAACTGTTGCTGGAAGCCGCGCTCCATGGCCCTGACCCCCGCGCCGTGCGAGACAATGATCGTGCCGTCGATATCCCAGAGAATCAAGGTGCGTTTGCTCACGGTCCTACTAGCGTGCCAGGTGCGCCCTTGGGCAAGATTGATTCACGTTAATGCGGCAAGTGTTTTTCCCGGTAGGCGGTCGGGGTAATGCCGGTAAATCTTCGGAACACGGTGGCGAAATATTGTGAGCTGGAAAACCCGTGGGCATGGGCGACAGCCGTCACGGTGGACTTTGGTTGGGCGAGCGCGGTGCCTGCGGACTTAATTTTACTGCGCAGCACATAGTCGCCGGGAGGTGCTCCCACCTCATTGCGGAAGCGGTTTTTGAAGCGTGATTCGGAAAGTCCGATCAGGGCGGCCAGGTCCGGGACGGCGAGCGGTTCATCGAGATGGGCAGCTATGTGATCGAGACACCTTTGGATCCGGGAAGAAGGTCGATTGGCCTCATCCTTGCCGACGGCTTCCAGCATCTGGAACAAGTAACGCATGACCAGTTGGGCGGCGGCGAGCCGCTCCTGCATCTGCGTGGGCCGGGATTGCGCGATGTTCAATATTGTGGCGGCAAGATCGGTGGCATCGGGGTGAGCGGTAAAATGCCGATGGGGTAGGGCGAGTAGAATCGTGCGCAACTCCAGCGCAGCTTCCTGTTCAAGAAAGAGCAACGGCGCATCGAGTGGCTGCATGCGCAGGACGAGCCAAAAGAGGTGGCCTTTTTCCTCGGGCGTGCCGGCGGTATCGAGGACGTCTCCCGGAAAGGTGAGCAATTGGTCACCACCCCGCAGGTGGCAAATCTCGGCTCCAACCCGATAGGTTTGCACTCCGCGCATCAAATGGCAGATCCCAAAACAACCTGCGTGGGCCACCTCTCGGAGTTCCCGTTGCGCCGTCTTGTAATGGTAACTGCCCATCTCCAGCACGCCGGGCAGGTTGATATCCCGAGCGGATAAATCGATCCGACCGGTATTGCGGGCACTGGGGGGGCGAGGCATGATGTTTGATTTTGTGCTGCGGTATACGGACGGACGCAAGTAGATCGCAATTTCGTTATGCTCTGCCGATGTCCACCCCCCCTCCTGTGCCCGAATACGGCGCACCTGCATCACTCAAACCCACGCATTTGCTCACTCCCGAGCAGGTTGCATTTTATCAGGCAAATGGTTATCTCGCGATCGATACGGTGATGCCGGAGTTGGAGATTGCCGAGGTGCGTCGGATCTATGACCGGCTGTTCAACGAGGACCGCGAACTTGCGGGCGCCGACACCTATGACCTCAGTGGGCAGAAGGGGAGAGGCGGCAAGGAAGCGATCCCGCAGATTCTCCAACCCGCGAAATATGCCCCCGCTTTGCTGGCGACACAGATGGTGGCCAATCTGAAGGCCATGATGCAGCAGTTGCATGGCCTTGAAACCAAGATGGTGGGCGATCACGCGATCAACAAACCGCCCCACAATGCGGCCGCGACACCCTGGCATCAGGACGAGGCTTACTGGAATCCGGCCAAGGAATATTCCAGCCTGAGTGTGTGGGTGCCCCTGCAATCGGCGACGAAGGAGAATGGATGCATGCATTTTGTGCCGGGATCACACCAACTCGAAATAGTGCCCCATCAACCGATCGGGGACAATCCACTGACCCCTGGTTTGGAAGTGGTGCCGGGAGCTTTTGATTTCAGCAGTGCCGTGGCCTGTGAACTGCCGGCCGGTGGGGCCACTTTTCACCATGGGCGCACCCTGCATTACACGCCGCCCAACAATTCCGACGATTTCCGGCGCGCTTACATTGCCATGGGTTCGGCATATGAAAAACCATTGGCTACGCCCCGCAGTTTTCCCTGGCAGGAACGCCAACGGGAGGCGAAAGCCAAAAAGCCGGCTCAGAACTAACGCCGAAACGTCGGTAGGACCGAACCGAACAGGATCAACCCGGCGCCGATCAATTCCGTCGGCGAAAAGTGTTCGTGAAACAGCAGCATGCCACCGATGGCGACACCAAGGGGCACGAGCATCTGCAAAAGCGAACCCTCGCCGACGGGTAGCTCGCGATACGCCCGGGTCATGGCCAGTTGACCAATCGCGGCTGACAGGCTGGCTCCGATGATGATCCACCATGCACCGCCCGGCAGCGAATTTGTCATCTGCCATGCGGGGATTCCGCAAATCAGGAGACCGTAGACGCATTGGGCCGCAAAGATGGTCGAGGTGTGTTCCCGGGCGTGGAGCTGACGGATCAGGACGATCACGATGGCGGAAGCGAATGCGGTGATCAATGCCATGACATCATAAATGCCCGGATGCACGACGGTGCTGATAACGTGGGTTAACATCGCGATGCCGGTCAGGGCAGCCACACAACCAACTGCCAGTGGAATTGTGAATTTTTCGCCCAGCACCCATACGGCGAGCAAACCTGCCCAGATTACGTAAGTATTGCCGATGAAGGTCGCCCGCCCGGCGCCCAGATGCGCAATCGTGATGTAATAGCCCAACGTGCCGATCCCCCCGATGATACCGCGGGCAATCAGTCGTGGATTTCGGAACAAATTACGGGGTTGGAACTCCCGGTGATATAGCGCGCTGATCACCACCAACCCGGTCAGGAACCGCATGCAGACCAAAAACCACATATTGGTGCCTGCGAGCGTGCCAAAGGCGCGAATAAGCAGGATATTGGCGGTAAAACCCACGGTTGAAAGCAGCATGAGTGCGATGCCACGAGCGTGATGCGGGTTGGCGGGGGCCGAGTGGGAGGATGTCATTGTTTTGTCTGCCGCCCCGGAACGGAAAAACCGCGCCGGGTGAGGCGCGGTTGCATTGGCTGGTGAGTGAGTGGTGCTACTCCAGTGCTATGCAAAATCACGCCTGTGGGTGTCCTTAATGACACGCCAGAGAGTGCGTTTGCGAAGCTGGGTGGAAATATACACGGGCGGGAAGTGAGGGGAAATTATTAACCGTGGCAAGCGTTCAACCTGTCATTGGATCGACAGCACGGGAGAACCAGCGAGAATGCAGGGAACAATGAATCCAGGTGCAACGGAACACTCGGTGCGGCGATCGGCGCTGGTGGTGGCGACCATGGCATCGTTTCTCACGCCCTTTCTTGCTTCAGCCGTGAATGTGGCGCTGCCGGCCATTGGCATGTCCCTACACATGAATGCGGTGGCGTTGAGTTGGGTCGCCACGACGTTCATCCTGGCCGCGGCGGTTTGTTTGGTGCCCTTTGGCCGGGTGGCCGATGCGATCGGGCGGAAAAAAGTGTTTCTCACGGGCATGATCATTTTCACCTTGGCATCGGTGGGCTGCGCACTGGCGCCGAATGCGATGTGGTTGATTGTCTGCCGCATGCTGCAGGGGACGGGCAGTGCGATGATCTATGGCACCGGGCTGGCGATTCTGACTTCGGTCTATCCACCGGGCGAACGGGGCCGGGTCATCGGACTCAACGCGGCTGCGGTTTACACGGGTTTATCCGTCGGTCCCTTTCTCGGAGGCTTGATGACGCAATTTTGGGGCTGGCCGAGTGTATTCCTGGTCAGTGCCTTGCTCGGGTCTGCCACGGCATGGGTGGCTTGGCGCGGGCTGCAGGGGGAGTGGACCGGTCGCACCGGGGGGCAATTCGATTTTGTGGGCACCTTGTTTTATGCCCTCGCCCTGGTGGCCCTGATGACCGGTTTGTCGGCGGAAAGCGGATACACCAGTATCCTGCTTGTTGTTCTGGCGTTGCTGGGCCTGACGGTTTTTGTGTTTTGGGAATTTCGGGTGGCCAATCCCATCATCGAGGTTGGGTTGCTGACCAAAAACGTGGTCTTTGCCCGATCGAATCTTGCGGCCTTGATCAACTACAGTGCGACCTTCGCCGTGACCTTCCTGTTGAGCTTGTATTTGCAATATATCCGGGGCCTGGATCCAGCCCATGCCGGTTTGATTCTGCTCACGCAAGCAGTGGTCATGGCATCACTCAGTCCGGTCGCCGGATTGCTCTCGGACCGGCTGGAACCACGAATTGTCGCCTCGGTCGGCATGGGATTGTCGGTGCTCGGCTTGGTTTGGTTCTGTTTCATAAGGGAGCAAACGTCGCTGGTAGCCATCGTGGCCGCGCTGGTGGTGCTGGGTGCCGGCTTCGGGTTGTTCTCCTCGCCCAACACCAACGCGGTGATGAGTTCAGTGGGGCCGAAAGACTATGGCGTCGCCTCGGCGACGCTGGGCACGATGCGACTCGTCGGCCAGATGCTCAGCATGGGTGTGGCCGCCGCGGTGCTTGCGGGTTTTGTGGGTCACGCGTCAATTACGCCAGAATTGCACCAACGCTTCCTGGCGGGACTACGCGTGGCGTTCCTCATCTCGGCCGTCCTGTGCGGGGTGGGGGTGTGGGCCTCGCTCAGCCGGGGAAATGTGCGGTCGAACGATACCGCCTCGCCGCGATAACCCCCTTTCATCGGTTCCAAGGTGCCCGGAGCCGCCGTGGGTCAAGCCGGCAATGGAACAGCGCCTAGCCGGGTCCCAGGATCGTCCGAAGAGTGACTTTCGCCACGAAAGTCTTGTCACCCCGTTTCAAGGTCAGATGGAGGACCGTTCCCGGGGGCTGGTAGAAAAAGCGGCTCAAGGGTAGAATGCCGGGAGTGGTTCGCCACGACGTGACATCCATTTCGTTGATTTTGATCAAGACATCACCTTCACGAACGCCGGCCTTGTAGGCCGGGCTACCCTTGACGACGTGTGCCAGGAGAGAATCCGCGGACAGGTTTTCCGGCGTAAATACAGCACCGATCATGTTGTGGGGATAGGGAGGCGCGGGGGTGAAAATCGGATTTATGTGGGCGATCTGGTTTTTGCTGTCATGAAACAGGTCGAGCCGCCGAAGGCCTTGAAGTCCGATCACGGCCAATGTGCCAGGTGGATACAAGTGTTGCTCGGTCGGATTCATGGGTCCCATCGGAATATGGTTCAGCTTCAAGCCGTGGAGATCGAATTCAGGGACCCAAATCTCCTCCGATACCACCAATCCTGACCCGGGAGTGTAATAGGCATTCAGGGTCGTCGGCGCATTACGATGTGCCTTGCGCCATGCTTCCAAAGCGGAATGCTCCAACCGCAATCCATGCGGCGAACCGGTGTCGACACCCAGATAGGCCGGCTGTCCGGACAGATCCAGGGGAAACCTCAATGAGAGCACTTGGTGGTCGCTCTTTTCGGCGAACTCAGGCCATGACGATAGATTGTCCGGGGCAAGGTGGAGCAGGTTGATTTCCAGGTTGGCGCCCGTGAACAGAAAGTTGTTGGCGGACAGGTTGGGCCAACCAATGACCCCATCGATTTCATTGGATGGACCTGGAGGATCGGGCGCAATGGCGAGTTTCAAATCAGTGAATTCCTTGCCGAGAAGGGTGAACTTCACCGGTTCGGTCAGAAGATGGGCGATGTTGCCGGGGACGACATCAGCGCTCTGGGGCAACGGCGTCGAATCCAGGTGCAAACGCGCGGCCGTGTGCTGGAAAAGTATGGTGCCAGTGGCCCCGGTATCGAAGATGAATCTCACCGGTTGGTCATTGATTTTGACCGGAATCCAGATGCGCGAGTCGTAAGACTGCGCAGTCGCGGCCACCGCCATCGACAAACCCAACAGCAATTGGCACAACCACGGTTTCATCCGGCGAAGAATGTGGAGGTCGCACCGAATGCGCTTATCGCCGGAGTGTTCATGACTGGATCAAAGCGCATGGATGGCGCTTTTACTGACCGCCAATGCTGCCTCCTTCACTGCCTCGCTCATGGTGGGATGGGCATGGATGGTGCGGGCGAGGTCCTCGGCGCTGCCCCCGTATTCCATGTGGGTGACAATCTCGCTGATGAGTTCACCGGCATTGCGACCGAGAATCTGCGCGCCCAGAATTTTGTCGGTCGTGGCATCCGCAATGATTTTGACAAAACCATCGGCCGCATCGTTGGCGTGGGCGCGGGCATTGGCCGCAAAGTTGAACTTGCCGACGTTGACCTTAATCCGCTTGGCCTTGGCCGCATCTTCACCCAGGCCCACCGTCGCGATTTCAGGGTCGGTGTAAATAATGGCAGGCATGAGATCCCAATTGATGTGTCCGGCCTTGCCCGCGATCCATTCGGCGACGGCCGCGCCGTCCTCCTCGGCCTTGTGCGCGAGCATGGGTCCGTCGATCACATCACCAATCGCCCAAACTCCGGGAGCGGTGGTCTTGAGGTGAGCATCTACCTTGATGCGCTTCTTGTCGGTGAGTTCGACCCCGGCTTTCGCCAGATCGAGTCCATCCGCAAACGGGCGACGGCCGACGGCGACGAGCACCTTGTCGGCGGGAAATTCAAGCACCTTGCCCTCGCGCTCGGCGGTGAGCACGCCTTTGGCGAAACCGGTAACCTTGGCGTTCACCTCAATCTTGAGGCCCTGCTTTTGCAGCATACGAGTGAAGTTGCGCACGACATCCGTATCGGAGGCGCCGGCAATTTGCGGCAGGAATTCGACCACGGTGACTTCAGCCCCCAGTCGCGCCCAGACGGAGCCGAGTTCGAGTCCGATGGCCCCGCCGCCGACCACCACCAATTTCACGGGGACACGGGTGAGGGTGAGCGCCTCGGTGCTGGAGATGACGGTTTCGCCGTCAAATGGCATGAAAGGCAATTCGACCGGCGCAGATCCGGTCGCGATGACGATATTCTTGGCGGTGAGTTTTTGGGGAGCCAGACCAGCGGTCTGGCCTACAACTTCGATCCCAGTAGCAGAAATAAACTTAGCTTCGCCGTGGATGACGGTGACCTTGCGGGCCTTGGCGAGCATCGCGATGCCGCCGGTCATCTTGTCCACAATGCCCTGTTTCTTTTTGAGCATGGTGGGGACATCGAAGGAAACCCCGTCAATTTTGATGCCATGTTCCGCCGCGTGGTGTTGGGTGAAGGCAAAGTGTTCCGATGAGGCGAGCAAGGCCTTGCTGGGAATGCAGCCGACATTGAGGCAGG
>JAIPJW010000051.1 GCA_021734075.1 Cephaloticoccus sp. | reverse complement strand
GTTGGTGAACAAGTGGTTTCATCGGGAGTGTTCAAGCTCCGCAATAACATGGCGGTGCAGGTCAACAACTCCGCGCCACCGACCAGCAGTGCCACTCCCACCCCGGATAACACCTGAGCTCCTCTCGGGGATATTTCGCCATGATAAAGAAAAGCTTCACCGACCTTTTTATTCGCAAGCCGGTCATTGCGCTGGTCGTCAATATCGTGATTTTGGTGCTGGGGGTAGTTGCCTATTTCCAATTGAACACCCGCCAGTATCCACGCAGTGACAGCGCGGTGGTCAACGTCAGCACGATCTACTTCGGCGCGAGTGCCGATACGGTGCGCGGTTACATCACGACCCAACTCGAAAAAGTTATCTCGAGCGCCGATGGAATTGATTACATCGAATCCGAGAGTCGGGCGGGGATCAGTTCCATTCGCGCCTATCTGCGTCTGAACTACGACACCAACGCGGCCCTCACCCAGATCAGTTCCAAAATTGATCAGGTGAGGAGTGAACTGCCACCGGAAGCGGAGGCCCCGACGATCTCGGTGGAGACGAGCGCCAATCAATTTGCCTCCATGTATCTGGGCTTCTACTCGGACACGCTCGATCAGAACCAGATCACGGATTACCTGAATCGCATGGTCCAGCCGCAGCTCTCTGCCATCAAGGGCGTGCAACGGGCGGATATTTTGGGCGGTCGGGTTTTTGCGATGCGGATCTGGCTCAAGCCTGACGAACTGGCGGCGCATGGACTCAGTCCGGCGGAAGTCCGGCGTGCCCTGGTCGCCAACAATGCCCTGTCCGCGGTCGGAGCCACCAAGGGTTCGATGATCAGTGTGAGCCTGGTGGCTGACACCGACCTCCAAAACGTGGAGGAATTTCGACAGCTCGTGGTGGCGGAAAAAAACGGGACCATCATCCGTCTTTCCGACGTCGCCGACGTCGTGCTGGGAGCGGAAAGTTACAACGAGGAAGTCCGGTTTGCCGGCCAGACGGCAACCTTCATGGGGATATGGGTATTGCCGACCGAGAGCACCGTGGAGGTGGTCGCGCGCGTCCGCGCGGCCATGCCGGGAATTCAGTTGGCCTTACCGGCGGGGCTCAAGGGGAAGATAGCCTACGACGCTTCGAAATACATCGAGGATGCCCTGCATGAAATTGTCAAGACCCTGACCGAAACACTCATGATCGTGGCCGTCGTTATTTTCCTGTTTTTGGGGTCATTTCGCTCGGTGCTCATTCCCTTGGTCGCGATGCCTTTGTCGCTTATCGGCGCCTTGTTTGTCATGCTGGTGCTGGGCTTTACGATCAACCTGCTCACCCTTCTCGCCATTGTGCTGGCGGTGGGTATCGTGGTGGACGACGCGATTGTGGTGGTGGAGAATATCGAACGTCACATTCGGGAAGGGAGGAAACCCCATGATGCCGCCATTTTGGGTGCCCGTGAACTGGTGGGCCCCGTGATTTCCATGACGATCACGCTGGCGGCCGTCTATGCGCCGATTGGATTTCAGGGCGGCCTTACGGGTGCATTATTCCGCGAGTTTGCCTTTACCCTGGCCGGGGCAGTTGCCGTGTCAGGTTTTGTCGCCCTGACCTTGTCTCCGATGATGAGCGCCCAGCTCCTCGGGGGTGCGGAAGCCGAGGAAAGGGGTCTGACGGGCCGGATCAACCATGACTTTGACCGTCTCCGGCGCCTGTATAATCGCGCCCTGGTCAGTGTGCTTGAAACGCGAAAGGTGAATTGGCTCCTCGCGTTGGTGTTTGCCCTGCTCTCGGGTTCCCTGGGCTTTGCCATCGCCGGGGTCTTTGGGGCTCAGGCGCTGTGGGTCAAATTGGCGGCAGGACTCGTCGCCGGATCCATCTATCCTGTGATGTTTGTTTCCGATCGTAAAGTCGGCGGCATACCGCTGTGGGCTCCGATCGTGACCATGTCCGCCCTGTTGCTGGCGCTGTTATTGATCCCGTTCATGATGTTTGCCCAAAAGGAACTCGCGCCGAAGGAGGATCAAGGGGTGGTGTTCAGCATCATGTTGCCGTCGCCCACCGCGACGATCGATCAGAACGTGATCTACTCCTCACAGGTGCAGGACATGTTCACTTCGGTGCCGGAGTATGAGAATTCGTTCCAAATCACCGCGGCCAGTTTTGGGTTTTCCGGCATCATCCTGAAGCCCTGGTCGGAGCGCGAGCGGACGGCGTTGGAGATCGAACAATCCCTGCAGGGGCCGGCCACGGCGGTTGCGGGGATCAATGCCATCGTGACCACCCCGGATCCCCTGCCATCGGGCGGTTCCCTGCCGATTGAATTCGTGCTTCGTTCCACCGATGACCACAAGGACATGGTTGGTTTCGCCGACCAACTGGTGCTTTACGCCAATACGGAAGCCAATGCCGGGGGCGGTGCGCCGACCTTCTACTTTGCGGACAGTGACTTGAAATTTGATCTGCCGCAGGTCGAAATTGAAATCGACAAGGAGAAAGTCGCTTCCATGGGCCTGAGTCTGAGTGGCGTGGCGGGCGATCTCGGCTCGATGCTGGGAGGAGGCTACGTCAACCGCTTCATCAATGACGGACGCAGTTACCGGGTCATTCCCCAGGTGGAACGGGGTGAACGACTCAACCCGGAACAGCTGCTTGATTATCAAATCCGTGGACCGAACGGGGAGCTCATTGCGCTTTCCACCATCGCCACCCTGAAGCACACGGTGCAACCGCGATCGCTCAATCGTTTCCAGCAGTTGAACTCGATCAAGATCACCGGGGTGGGTCCCAGTGTGGATGAAGCCCTGAAGAAATTGGAGGCGAAAGCTGCGGAGATTTTGCCGGCGAATTATTCCATCGATTACGGCGGCCAGTCACGACAGTTGCGCACCGAGGGCAACCGCCTGCTGCCGGCATTGGGGCTGGCCTTGGTGTTGATCTTTCTGGTCCTCTCCGCCCAGTTCAACAGCTTCCGCGATCCGTTCATCATTTTGCTCGGATCGGTGCCGATGGCCTTCTTCGGCGCCTTGCTGCCGATCTTCCTGTGGAAGACTTCACTCAATATTTATTCCCAGATCGGTCTGATCACCCTGGTCGGATTGATTGCGAAGAACGGCATCCTGATTGTTGAGTTTGCCAACTCCCTCCAGGAGCAGGGCGTGGCCAAACTCGATGCCATCCGCCAGGCGGCCGTCACGCGACTGAGACCGGTGTTGATGACATCAGCGGCAACGGTGTTCGGTCACATGTTGCTGATTTTCGTCTCCGGTCCGGGAGCCGCGGCTCGTAACAGTATCGGATGGGTGCTGGTGGTGGGCATGTCCGTCGGTTCATTGTGCACCCTGTTTGTGGTGCCCGCCTTTTACGTGCTGCTGGCCCGGGATCATGCCGTTGGGCCGGAGGCGGAAACCGAATCCGCGGTCGATCCCATTGCACCTGTTTTTGCCAAATAAAATCTTCCGGTTCCGACCATGAAAACATCATCCTCGATACTCATATTCACCCTTTTGTTTGGCTGGGCGGCCTCGTTGTCCGCGGAGCCCGTCCCGTTCCAGCGTGATGGGAAAGCCGATCCCGATTACGAAGTGCCGGAGGAGCTCAACCTGGACTACGCGCTGGCCTTTGCCCTCGATAACAACCACGCCATCCGCCAGGCTCGGGAACGTATTCGGGAGCAGGAGGGGATTGTCCTCGAGGTGAGGTCGCAGCAGATACCCACCGTGAGTGTGGCGGCGGATGCTTCGGGCAACGCGCCGGAGGTCTCCAATTCCATCCCGGCCCAGAAACGTGATTGGGGTATTGCGGTGCAAGCCACGCAGGTGCTCTACGCTGGTGGTGCCGTGCAAGCCTCGACCCGGGGTGCCTCGCTGGCGCGGCAAGCCGCCGAGTTGGAACTGCAGGGCGTGATCAACGAACAGCTGCTGGCCGTGCGCACCAAGTTTTACGGGGTATTGCTGGCCCAGGAAAAGGTCGCGGTGCAGGAGCAAAACATCAAACTGCTCGAGGAGCAGCTCAAGGATGCCCGGAATCGCTTTGCGGCGGGGTCGATCTCGAATTTCGAGGTGCTGCGTGCCCAGGTGGCGTTGGCCAACGGGCAGCCGGATCTGATCACCGCCCGCAATGACTTTCGCCTGGCCATTGAGGAAGTGCGCCAGGTCCTGGGTTTCAGTAATGTCACCGGCGACAATCTTGCGCGCTTGCCGGTGTTTCTCGGGAGCCTGACCGTGGAGCAAAATGAACCGGTGGATTTGCGGGCGGCACTGACCAGTGCCCGGATCAGCCGGCCCGAATTGCAGCGCTTGGCCAAGTTGGAATCGGCCGGGGAGGAGCAAGTCGTGGTATCACGCGCCGGCACCAAGCCGCAGGTTTCCGCCTTCGGCCGCTACGACTGGGTGCGGGGAGGACCGGGCAGCGGTTGGGGTGACAAGCGCGATGGCTGGACTGCAGGTTTGCAGGCCCAGTGGGCAATATTTGATGGTCGTGCGACTGCCGGTCGGGTGGCCCAGGCTAAGTCTCGCCTGATGCAAACCAAACTGGCGGTGGAGGAAATCACCCTCGCAATCGATGTCGAAGTGCGTCGGGCCCATTCCTCCCTGACGGAGGCCTGGGAACTGGTGGCGGCATCGGGGAAAGTGGTTGAACAGGCGGACGAGGCCCTGCGTTTGGCCAGGGTGCGCTACTCGGCCGGCACAGCCACGCAGCTCGACGTGCTGACCAGCCAGGTGGAACTCACCCGGGCCCGCCTCAATCAACTGCAGGCCTACTACAGCTACAATGTGGCCCTGGCTGTCCTGCGCAAAGCCATGGGCCAAGCCGATCCCTACGTGTCCAGTTGAGTTTTAATTGCGGTTAAGGCGTTCACCAAAATGATTACCACTGCAACGCTCACGGTGCTGCAGGGTAAAGTGTCCTCCCAATATGGCCGTTTCTAAAAAGCTGACGCTCGTCTGTGGCTTGGTGGCCGGATTGCTCCTGCTCCTGACGGGTGCGGCCCTGACCTCACCGGTGCAAACCTGGGTTGCCCGGCGGGTGCTGGCCGCCCACCCGGAAATGAAGGCCGAGTTGGATCGGGTGCAAGTGGGTTGGGGCCATGTCACGGTGGAAAATCTCCGGGTTGCCTATGCGGGGGCATACCTGACCTTGCCCAAACTGGACGTCGATCTGCCGGTGCAAAAAGCGGTGTTCAGCCGGCGCATTGCCATTTCCCGCTTGATCGCCCGCGATTGGACCCTGGATCTGACTGAATACAAGGCGGCGAACCCAGTTGCCGGTCTGGGCACGGCCCCGGCCTTTTCCCTGTTGTCCAGTGCTTATGCTGCAGACGTGCCGCCACCGACTAATTCGGTTTTCCAGGGGATCATCTCCCAATTACAGTTGCCCATCGACGTCGCGTTGGACGGGGCGATTATGGAGGGGACGGTAAAGTTGCGTCTGGGTCGCAACCCGGTGCCGGCCTCCGTGCGCGTCAGCCTGTTGGGCGGTGGCTTGCAAGAGGGACATGAGGCCGCATTCGTGCTCAATGCCCGGCTCGAGCTGGCCGGGGATGAGGCGCCGGTCAAGGCACTGCAAATCGGCGGTTCGTTCACCGCGATCATGGATTCGCCGCGCACTTTTTCCAAGGTGGCGGGCAAATTGACTGCGTCGGCCACGGGATCCGCTTTCCCGCAAGGGGTGCAGCTGAATACGGAAATCTCCGCGGCCCGGGTAAGCGGGGGTGAGGATTATGCCCTGTCCGTGCAATCCGTCGGCAAGCGGCTGTTGGATATCCAGGCCAACTACCCGGAAAACTCCACGAGGTTTGGCGGCATCTGGCATCTGGACATGCGCGACACCGATGTGGCCCCGTTCCTGTTGGGGTATACGCTGCCCAGTTTTGAGGCGATTGGGGCCGGGATGTTCGAAACCGACAACTTGTTCTCGGAAATCCATGCGGCCGGACGCATCAAATCCACCGCCGACCGGCTGGACGCCCTGATGCCGACCTTGGCTGACGTGGGCGCGGTGACCTTGTTCGGTGAATTCAATCTGACCCAGCGCGACCGCATCACACGCCTGGACAAATTGGTGCTGGATCTAAAACGCCCGGGCACCGTGTTTGGCATCCAATCGCTGCAGCCCTTCGAGTTCAATTTTGCCTCCGGTGAACTCAAAGTTGCCGATCCCAACGCCGAGTTGCTGGCCATCAGCACCGAGGGTCTACCCGTCGTGTGGGCCCGCCCGTTTATTCAGGTTGTCCAGCTGGGCGCAGGTCGGGTCAATGGACGGGTTGTCGCCAGTGCCCGTGACGGTGGGGTTTCATTGCATACGGTGGAACCGCTGCAGATTGATGATTTGTCGGTGGGGCTGGACCGCGAAACGCAATTTGAAGCCATGGCGGTGACCTTGAACCTGACCGCGGATTACAACCCGAGCGGCTGGCAGGCAGTCATCAGTGATCTGCGGATCAACCAAGCCGGGGAGAATTTGCTCACACTGGAATTGAAGACCGGGCAACTGCCCGGCGAAGATCAACCGGTGAAGGCAACGGGGAAAATGGTGGTGGCATTGGGTCCCGTGTCCCGCGCCCCTCTGGTCCGCGACAGTCTGGCGTTGGAGCGCGGCACATTCACGGCGGAGTTTTCTGCCAGCCTGGGCTGCACCCAGGAATACCAGGGCCGGGTGCAAGTGACGGATCTGGTCAACCCAGCCGGGGCGGCGTTGCCCTCCCTGGAAGGGAATCTGCGGGCTTCGCTCAATCCGGAGGGGAAAGTCGTTTTCAACCTGCCCTTGGTGGTCACCAAGACCACGCCCGCTCGCAGTTCCGATTTGACGATGAGCGGGTCGATGTTCGCCGAACATCCCGGCTATCGGATTGAAGCAACCTTGGCTGCGGGCCGGGTTTATTTGGAGGACATGGAGATGTATGCGAGCCTGGCGGCCGCCCCGACGGGGCTGGGGGACCCGGACCAGACAGTGACCGACACCAAACCGTTTTGGGACGGGTTGAGCGGCGTTTTGAATCTGGCCCTGAAGAAGCTTTACTACAACGACCAGTTCGAGATGAACGATGTCGGCGGGGCCATTCACATCGAAGCCGGGTCCCTCAAGCTCAACGGAGTCAAAGCCGGGGTCGGACAGGGAGGGGATATCAAGCTGGAAGGCGCGGTGGACTACAAGGTCAAGGCCCCGGACCCCTACGCCCTGAAGGCGGAAGTGCTGGTGCAGGAATTTGACACCGGTCCCTTGTTCAGGGCGCTTGATCCTAACAATCCCCCGCGCGTGGACGGTTTGTTCAATCTTTCCTCGAAACTGGCCGCGTCGGGGCGTAATCCGGCGGAATTGTTGGCCCGCACAACCGGCGATTTGCAGGTGTCGAGCAGTGGGGGAGTTTTTCGAATATTGGCCGCGGATTATACGAACAAGGTTGAGAATGCGGGCAAGATTGCCGCGGTCGGGGCGTTCCTGGGCAATGTCGCGGGGGTTTTGGGCAAGAACAAGGGAGCGGGATTTACCAGCAAGGCGCAGGCCGTGGCCGAACTTTCGAAGCTGCTCACGGCCATCCAATATGACCAACTGAGCCTGTGGTTAACCCACGATCAGGACCTCAACACCATTTTGAAGGATTTTTCCCTGATCGCGCCCGAAGTGAGGCTGACCGGCAGTGGGCAATTTGCCGGGGGCAACAATTTGGGAATTTTGGAGCAACCGATGGCCTTGGCCTTTACGATGAAAGCGCGGGGTCACACGGGAGATGTCTTGAAGTATCTCAACGTGCTTTCCGCGCAAAACGACGAGCTGGGTTATGCCAATTGTGAACTGCCGCTACGGGTGGACGGCACCCTGCTGCAACCCAACACCAGCGAGTTGCAGGGGAGTCTGGTCAAACTGGCGGTCGAGCACAGTGGCGCCGGCGATCTGTTGAACCGGTTGTTGGGGAAATAGGCGCGGGATGGCCTTGTCGTGGGCCGGCAATCCGGGCAGCATGACGGGGTGATTGCTGCCGTTGCCTTCCAACGATTCAAAGCCCTGCGGGACACGCGCATCGTCTTGCGACCATTCAACCTGATTGTGGGACCGAACGGCAGTGGCAAAACCAGCCTGATCCAAGCCCTCCTGCAATTGCGGACCTTGACGCGATTGAAGCCAGGATCCGCAGCGGTGCAGTCACCTGACGATGGCCAAGGCACGAGTATTGAATTCCAGTTCGTCACTCCGGACGAGGAAATATCGGCCCGGCTTTCCTGCTCGGAAGAGGTGGCCTGCGACCACATTCGCTTCAGCCCGCAGGGGGCGGCGGGCATGCATCAACTCGAGCGTGACATCGCGGGTATCCGGATTTTCCAATTGGACCACCTGGCGATGGCCGGGCCCTGCGCAGCGCAGGAATCCTTGGAACTGGCGGCAAACGGGGCGAATATTTCCGCGGTGTTGGCGGCATTGCAAACCGGCCACGGGGATGCCTTTGCCCGGCTGCAGGCGGAGTTGCTCCGAATCATGCCGGAATTCGCGGGTCTTGATTTTTCGCGGCCAACGCCGGACACGATCCAACTGTCCCTGGCATTGCGGCATGGGGCCGGGACGGTTGCGGCGGACAGTCTTTCGCAAGGCACGCTCTACCTGTTGGCCATTCTGCTGCTGGCCCACCATCCCCGGCCGCCGACGGTGATTTGCATCGAGGAAATCGACCGCGGCATCCATCCCCGCATGCTGCGCGAACTGCGCGATTTGCTCTACCGGTTGAGTTACCCCGAGTCGGGGGCTGATTCCTCCCGGGCCGCCGTGCAGGTGATCGCGACCACGCATTCGCCCTACCTGCTTGATCTGTTCAAGGATCACCCGGAGGAAATCATCATCGCCCAAAAGCGGGGCAATGCCGCCCACTTTGACCGCCTGTCCGACCGGGATGACCTGGCCGAGTTATTGGCCGAGGGGTCGCTGGGTGATCTTTGGTTCAGCGGTATCCTGGGGGGCGTGCCCGAAGACTGATGAAGCTCGCGCTGTTAAGCGAATCCCCGGCCGATGAAGTGGGCGTGTTTGTATTGGCGGAAGCCGTCATGCGCACCCGGGTCCACCGGGTGCAACCGCATTTACGAGCCCGGGGTTGGCCCAATGTGGCTCAGGTCCTGCCCGCCATTGTGCGCCACCTTCATTTTAAAACCGATGCGGATGGTTTGATCGTGGTGGTGGATTCGGACGATACAGTCGTGCATACGGTGAAGCACGAGGCGGAGGGTTATTTCCATCCGCACTGTCGCCTGTGCCAGTTGCGTGCGGTCTTCCGTCGCGTCACCAAGAAATTGCCGCCGGCACGAGGTCGAAAGCGGGTCATGCGTTGTGTGGGACTGGCCGTGCCGGCCATCGAGGCATGGTATCTTTGCGGTCGTGATGCCACGGTGACCGAGGAAGCGTGGCTACAGGGTCAAGCCCAGGGGCAGCCGCCATATTCCCGGGCGGAACTAAAACAGCGGGTTTATGGCACTTCCCGGCCTTCGCTCCCGCTCGAGATTGAATGTGCGCTGCGCGAAGTGCACCGCCATCGGGGCGACACGCGCCGGTTGGAAGCGGATTTTCCCGGGGGGTTCGGGGCGCTTGCCCGGGATTTGCGGGATTGGCAGCTCCGGGAGCACGCTAATCGCCCGGCATAGGGTTGTTTATTAATCGGCCGGCGGAACGAAAAGCTTTGAAAAAACCAGCGACCTTGTCGGCATGGCAGGCAGCCTATGTTTTCTTCGCTCTTCCCCAAGCGATCCCATTTACCCCGTCCATTGGAGGTCATCGCGGCGTGCGTGGCCCGGTGTCTTTACCGGGTGCGTTCGTCCGGCACCATGCACCTCCCTGCGAAGGGGGGAGTGCTGATAATTGCCAACCACCTGTCCTATGTGGATCCGGTGCTGCTGCAACTGGCTTGTCCGCGGCCCATCCGGTTCGTGGGTCACAAGGGTCTGCGGTCCCATTCGTTTTTTGACTGGGTGTTTCGTTGCAGCGGGGCGATCGGGATTTCCAGCCAAAGTGCATCCGATGGGATGCGACAGGCGATTCGGGCGCTGGAAGCGGGGGAAGTCGTGGCCGTCTTTCCGGAAGGACATATCTCGCGCACCGGCCAGCTCATGGCGATCAAGCGGGGTTTTGAAGTGCTGGCCCGGCGGGCCAACGTGCCCGTGGTGCCGGCGTTTATTGATGGCATTTGGGGCTCGTTGTTCTCCTTCGCGGAAAATGTCTATCTGTGGAAGTCGCCCCGGATCACACGCATGCAGGTATTTGTGGCCTTTGGCGCTCCGCTGCCTCCGGACAAGGTGGATCCAGCACATGCGCGAAAAGTCATGCTCGACCTCGGGGCGGATGCCTTTGAGCAACGACCGATGCTGCAGCGTCACCTGGCCCGCGAATGCGTGCGCTCACTGGCCAAGCATCCGTGGCATCTGCAGTTGGTGGACCGCACGGCGGAGCGCAAGCCGGTCAAGGCGGGGCAATTGCTGGCGGCGGCGGCGGCACTTTCACGCCACATCAAACGGACGATTCCGGAATATCGGGTGGGCATCGTTCTGCCCCCGGGGGCAGGCGCATTTATCGCGAACCTCGCCATCTCCTGTGCCGGCAAAGTGCCGGTCAATTTGAATTTCACGGCAGGCCGGGCGGCATTGGAGGCGAGCATGCGAATAGCGGGCGTCAAGACGGTGATCTCCGCCGATGTCATGCGGGAAAAAGTGCCGAATTTCCCCTGGCCCGAGAAGACGTTGGATTTGCGCAGGGAGATTGCCGTCATGGGCGGAAAGAAGGCAATACTGCCCTGGTTGATCGCGGCCTGGGTGCTGCCCAATCAATTCATTCCAACCCTGTTGGGCCTGCCCCACATTGGGGACCGGGCCGAGGCCGGCCTGCTGTTCACCAGTGGCAGTTCCGGCGAGCCCAAGGGCGTGGCACTCTCGCATCGGAATATCCTGGCGAATTGTTCGCAGGTCTCGTCGCTCTCGATTCTACCGCGCACGGCCACGCTGATCGGATGCCTGCCGATATTTCATTCGTTTGGTTTCACCATCACATTGTGGTATCCGTTGATATTGGGGTGTCACGTGGTGACGGTTCCCAGTCCACTGGATACGCGGCGGATCATCGATGCGATCAAGGGCGAGAACGCGACCGTGTTCATCGGTGCGCCCACGTTTGTGCGTCCCATTCTGCGCAAGGCCAAACCGGGCGAGCTGCGTTCCTTGGAACTGGTGGTGACGGGGGCGGAGAAACTGCCGGACGACCTTTATCAGGCCTTTATGGAGCAATTCCATCTGGAGATCATGCAGGGTTACGGGCTGACCGAGACCACACCCGCCAGCAACATCAACCAGCCGCATCCACCGGTCACCACGTCCACGGCTGAACCGCAAATTGGCAAGAAGCTGGGTTCGGTCGGCCGGTTGATGCCGGGGATGACCGTGCGCATCATGCACCCGGAAACCGGGGAGGAAGTGCCGATGGGTGAATCCGGCATTGTTTGGTTTCGTGGGGCCAATGTCTTTGGCGGTTACCTCAATGATCACGAGAAAACCCAGGCGGCGTTTCAGGATGGCTGGTTTGTGACCGGTGATCTCGGCCGGATCGACGATGAAGGCTTTTTATTCATCGAAGGTCGGATGTCGCGCTTCTCGAAGATCGGAGGCGAGATGATTCCCCATGGCACGATTGAGCAACGGATCACGGAGTTGTTCAATTGGAGTGAGGAGGATGGCTACTGCGCGGTGGTGATGGGGGTGCCTGATGCAACCAAGGGCGAGGCCCTGGTGTTGTTGACCACGAGGGAAATTGCCGCCGATCAAGTTCGCGGGAAATTGCTCGCGGCCGGTTTGCCCAGTCTGTGGGTGCCAAAAATCATCAAGCGGGTGGAGTGCATCCCGGTCCTGGGCACGGGCAAGCTCGACCTCAAGGCTTGTCGCGACCTGGCCTTGGAGGCCGCTGAAACCAGTTTCTATGAGGATAAAACTATCTGACCCCGTATTGGTCGCGGAGTCATCCTTTGTTAACGAGACCGGGGTGGACCGTTGGGGATTTCATCAATTTCCGGTATTGGACCGTTTGTTGGATGGCCGGATTGCCGTCACTTTTCATATCAACGCCGACAGTGCGCGGGCCTACGGCAAGGCTGCCGCGGAGCCGAATCGTGCGGTTTCGCCGGATGAGGGCCAGACCTGGGTGCGCGGTCCAGCCCATGAACCGGTGGCCGGATTGACGTTGCCCAATGGTGAGAAATTGTTGGCCGGTCGGCCCGAGGTCACCCCGCGACCACTGGAGGTGGCGAGCTATGTCCTGCCGCCGCAGCGGGGGACGACGACAGGCAGCTATGGGCAGCAACATCATGGATATTACCGCCATGATGAGTTGCCGCCCGAACTGCAGGGTGTGCCGGTGGCGCGACTCGGCACCAATGGGGCATGGCAAGCGGAAAGAGCCCGGCTGCATGATCCCGCCATGCTGCGCGGCACCGCGGAGGGCGTATTCCCGGTTACCTGGTGGGGCGATGTGCATGCGACGGACAGTGGTGCACTGCTGGCCGTGGTTTATCCGGGTCGGATCGAAGGTCCGGATTTCGCCCACGGTCATGTGGCCTGCTATCGGTCGGACGACGCTGGTCATTCCTGGCAGGTTCAGGGTCGAATTCTGTATCGACCCGAGTCAAAGTCGGATTCCCATGCCGCAGAACGAGACGGTTTTACCGAGCCGGCCAGTATTGTGCTGCCGGACGGTGAACTGCTCGCCGTTTTGCGCACGACCGACGGTCATGGCGATGGTCCGCTTTATCTGTGCCGGTCAAAGGATGAAGGCAGGACGTGGAGTTCGCCCCGGGTATTAAGGGCCAACGGAGTTTTGCCACGTTTGTTGCGACTGGACAATGGTGTGCTGGTTTTGAGCACCGGACGACCCGGGGCTGAACTGATGTTTTCTGCGGACGGGCGGGGTGAAGCCTGGCGTGAAACGCGTGCACTTGTGCCGATCACCTCGGATTACAATCAACATGACAGTTGCGGCTATACGTCGTTGCTGGCTGTGGGCAGGGATGCGTTTCTGGTGGCTTACTCCTGGTTCAGGAAACCTGCGGACCGGGGACAGACGCGCAAAGCCATTTTGGTGCGACGGGTGCAGGTCACGCTCTGAGGTTCCCGCGATGGGGGGCGTGCCCGGGGGCAGGTTCTTGTCCCGGCGGAGGGTAAGATTGTCGTGCGTCAAGTCGCACCCCCCGCTTGATCCTATCCGATGACCCTCTCGCCCGACTGCAAGCAGGTTGTGGAACCCGCGGTTGGAAACGGCCGTGCGGTCTGCTGGCACCAATTCTGCAGTTGGCCATTCCGATGGAGCAGGGCGATGCGAATGTAGGGGCCAATCGGTTCGTGCTGGCGGAATTTTTTCGGCCAGACTTACAGCGACAGCGCCAAGCTGGGGAACGCCTTGCTGGTATTCAAAGGGCTGCGCCAGGCATGGGTCCAACAGCCATTGAATCCCATCAGTCCATTGGTGATCAATCCCATCGCCACGACCACCACTATGGGGAAAACATCTTTGCCCTCGCCGATTTGGCCGGGTTGCGGGAGTTGGCAGAATGCTCCACCCGGGAGGTCGAATTCAAACGGTCCATCGCCACACCGGGCGGCATCATGAATCTTGGCGGATGATTCCTATTGGGCATGAGCCTGCCCCGTTATGCAAAATCCTCGAATACGACTGGTCTTCGCAGGAGCAGCGCCTGGCCTTGCATGCGCTCTGCCGAGCCATCACTACCGCGATGGACGACGAATTTATTCCGCGTGGCAGAAGCGATACGCAAAGAGATCTGCATCGCGGAGCACGAAGCGCAACCGCACGGGTTTGCCGGTCAGTGCCGCCACGTTCGGGTTGCCCTGCCACGACACCGTTCGGTCCACCGTGTCGCCAAACAGAGGGTCGCACTCAGCGAGGGAGCAGCCCGGATAGGCCGTGCCGGTTTCGTCCTGAATTTCGACCCGGATCTCACCCGCCGCTGAGGTGGCAAAATTCAGCCTGAGCTCGCTGCCAGCGAAGGTGATGGAACGGGTGATGCATTCGCCGCCGCGCATCGGCGCCTGCACGGAGACAAAACCGTCCAGTCGCAGGGTGTAGCGGCGGAGGGAGCTGCCGCCCTTGTGCCCGGTCCAGTAGTTTTCCACTGCATAGAGTGAGAGTTCATCGGACGCATCGGGACCCAGGCTCGAGGCCGTCTGAACCACGTGCCAAGCCAGATACTGGTGACCGTAATTCCACGTGCCGCTGCGTTCCGGACCCGGACGCAGGAACCCCTCGGCCCAGCGGGTGAACTCCACGCCATCGCGACTGCACATCAGCAGCGATTCACTGAGCGCGGTGCCGTAGCGCATTTGGGCGCTGGAGCGAAGTTCACGATGAGCCATATCCGGCAACGCGCGCAGGGAGGCGCCCCAATCGCGTTCCAGGTAACGGGCGGGAAAGCCGAGCATGATGTGCGGCGCGCGATGATAGGGTTTGATCTGATTGACGTAGAGTTCCTCGGAGGGAGGATCGTCGAGAAACCGGATGTTCTCGGCCGGACTCCAGTGGATCAAATCCGGGGAGGTGGCGGTGCGGATGCAGCGAATGCCGTCCGGATGATTGTGGGTCATCGGGCGGTTAGGTTTTTCAAAGCTGCGCCAATAAGCCCGATATTGGGCGCGAGCTTCATCCCAAAAAGCCAGATTTTGGGAGTCAAAGGCCCCATCGGTGATCACCGGGGTTGCACTCATGGGGGTCCAATTGATGCCATCGGCGGATTTCATCACCACGAGTCCGCGTGGTTCTGAAACCCGAAAAATCCCTTTATAACGGGCAGCCGCTTCAGCAGATGGATTGGTGTCCTCAAATATCGCGGAATGGGCGGCGTCGATTTTCAGCGCTCCGATGGGCTCGCTGGTCACCACGATATTATTGGCACGGGTGCCGCCGTGCGAGTGCAGGCCGAGATCGGGCTTTTGCCAATGAACGCCGTCGTTGCTTTGGGCATAGCAGGTGAACCGGTGATCGATGTTTTCGCTGACGATTTTTCCCGGAGTCACCATGATATCGAAGCCCTTGTAATACATCCGGTAGCGTTCGCCGTCGTGGAAGATGCTGTGATAGCCGGTCCCGGTGCCTTCCCAGGGTTGGTCGTGATGCAGGGCGATTTCCCGGGGTTGGGGATGATGCATCCGGCGGGTTGCCCCGCCCTTCAGGTTGGCGATAAGCGCCTCATCGATGAACAATTCACGGCGGGAGCCGATGGCAACCGGCACGGCAGTAGGGGAGGTGGTCACAACGGTGCAAGGCCTAGGGCGGTGCTGTGATGACTCAACCCTCAAATCTCAAAACATCATCTGAGGGATCACCGGGGAATGTCGCTTTCACGGTGGCGGCGCGTGCGAGGACAGCGGCACACCACTCTTTTCCGCCAGGTCAATGCCCGGGTTGTCGGCCGGGGGGAGATTTTTCCACCAGTAGTGATAAACCCCGATCAGGCCGATGCAGAGCAATGAGCCGATCCAGGTGATGGCCGTCCAGGAACGAATCATGAATTGCATGCTCAGCAGGAAGAGCGACACCTGGGTGAGCATGATGAAGGGCACGGCGAGGATATCGTTGCGATGCTCGCGGTCCATGGTGGTGCGAGTGTCGGCTGACAACTCGGCACGCAGAGGTCCCCATGAGCCAAAGGGCCGGGTGGTGCGGTAGAAGTGGCGCAGGGTTTCCCGGTCGGTGGGCGGTGTGAGCAGCGAGATGATGATGGTGCTGACGAAGGAGATGGCCGTCATGACGAGCAGTTGCTGCCACTCCACAAGTCCGGGCATAAAGATGCGCTGTCCGATGGCCCCGATGCCGCCGAACGCGGTCCCGCCGACGACGCCCCAGCCGTTGCAGCGCCACCAGTAGAGCCGCAGGACCTGCGGGGCAAACATGCCGGCGGTGAGGCTCATGGCCAGCCAGGCCCAGAGTTCGTTGATGCTGTTGGCGTTGACCCCCATCCAGAAGGCCAGGACGAGAATGAACACGGCCGAGCCGTAGGAGGCGAAAAGCAACTCGCGATTGCCCGCCTTGGGCCGGATGCGGTCCTGGTAAATGTCGCGCACCATCATGGCGGCGCCCTGATTCACCGTGCCGGAGAGGGTGGACATCATGGCCGCGAGCATGGCCACGAGGAAGAAGCCGCGCAGCCCGGCGGGTATGCTGTGGAGCAACACGGCGGGCAGGATCTGCTCGGGATTGATCGTGCCGTAAATGCTGACCAAGGGTAGTTTCCCGCGCCAGTCCGCGCCCAGCAGCGTCTCGAGTTCGGCCGCCACGCCGGGCGCGGCGGCGACGGGATCATTGATAATTTCACTGGTCACATCGTGCCAGAAGGGAGCGGTGATGTCGGGGTAGTGTCGGTGGATGGTCGCGGCGGCCTGTTCCACCGCGCTCATCTGCGGGAAATACCGGTCCACCATGAAGAGGCCGAGCACCGCGAAGCTGATCATCAGGGGCCAACGGAAGGCAATCATCGCACCCTGCATCATGGATTGCAGGCCGCAATCGCGGTCGCTGCGGGCGCCGAAGTAGCGGCTCTCGGCTCCGGTGCCGAGTCCGCCGATGACATTCCGCAGCAGGTAGAACAATGCGAACATCAAAAGCGATTCATACATTTCATAGCCCCGGGGCATGGTGGTGTGAACATGCGGCACACTGGAGGTCCAGAGGGAATTGCCCGTCACCCGGGTGGCCACTTCGCCCAACGTCGCCAGATCGGGCACCGACTGGAAGGCGATAAAGCCAATCAGGATACTGGCCGCTATGATGATGAGACCCTGCACGAGGTCCGTGAGGACGACACCGTAGAAGCCGGAAAGCATCGTATAAACCGCGCAGATGGCGATGAGCACGGCGGTGACGAGCATGGGCGGATAGGGCAGGATTTGCCCCATGAACAGGGTGGTGCCGCGAATGAGGTAGGCGAGCATGCCAATGCTGAGCACCACCCACATGATGGCGGTGATCAGGCGCATCCAACCGGCGGCACGGTTCTGGCCGAAGCGGTAGGTCATCCACTCCGCGGCAGTCATGCAACCGGAACGGCGGTGCCACTTGGCGGTGAATGCCATCATGAAGGGCAGAATCAACGCCACGCCGCCCCGAAACTCGATGAACAGGCCCCGGGGACCGAGCAGGTAGAGGAACGACGTGATGATCATCGTGCCGGTAAGATCGAACCAACTCACCATGCCGGCCATGCCGAGCAGATACCAGGGGAGGGAACGTCCCCCCAGATAGTATTCATCCAGATTGCGACTGGCCCTCCGGGTCATGACCAGGCCCATCACCAGGGTGAGGAGGAAATATCCCGCGATGATGATCAGGTCGGCCGTGCTGAGTGAATGCATGGTGGGGAGGGGAAAGCCGGGATGGAGTAAGTCGGGAGGTCCGGTCAGAGCAAAACAAAAGCTCGCACGATCAGTGCAAACGCTCGGGTGGAAACAATTTTAATGTGGCTTGGAAGCAGCGGTGATGTGAAGTCGGGGCACTCCGACCATGTCCCGCCTCATCATGGCTGGGCTGCGCAGCGAGTCTTTTGACTGTGATGCAAGGATCAACTTGTGCCATCAGGCTCGGTAATCAGGGTCAGCACCGTGGCTCAATACTTTCGTTGACCCTGCTTTTGTAGCGTCATTGAGCCGTTCTCCGGCTTGCGTGTGGTCTGCGGTCGGTTTGCCCACGTAGAACTGCAGTGCAGAAGCAGGCTGACTGCGCCACCCAAATGAAATCAAAAGAACGGGTCCTAACCACCCTGGCCTGCCGGGTGCCTGATCGCGTGCCGATCGATTATTTTGCCAACGAAGACATTGACCGCCGGCTCAAGGACCATTTCGGCCTCAAGCCCGGCGATGATGAGGGATTGAGGCGAACCCTGCAGGTGGATTTTCGCGGGGTTCATCCACCCTATCGCGGACCCAAGCTGCACGCCGACATTCCTGAGCGGGGAGTGCTCGTTGATGACTGGGGCATTCATCGCACCTGGATAACTCATGCGTCGGGTGGTTATTGGGATTACTGTGACTTTCCCCTGTTGGAGGCGACCGAGGAGGAAGTGGCGGCATGGCCCTTGCCTTCACCGGATGATTTCGACTACGCCGTGGTGGGTGAGCTATGCCGGCAATATGCGGACTACGGCGTTTACACCGGAGATGCGGGGTTGCCCGACATCATCAATGGCAATGGCATGCTCCGGACCATGGAGCAGACGCTGGTCGATCTCATCACGGACGATCCCGCGGGTATGTTGCTGGCACGACGACGGACCGATATCCGCTGTGAAGTCCTGCGCCGCACCCTTGAGGCAGCAAAAGGGGGAATCGATTTTGTGTGGATGGGAGAGGATCTGGGCACGCAAATTGGGCCGACCCTGAGTCTTGAACTTTACCGTCAGCAACTCCGGCCGTTGCACCAGCGCGTCGTTGATATCGCCAGTTCATATGGGCTGCCCACCATGCTGCATTCCTGTGGCTCGAGCAGCTGGGCCTACGAGGACTTTATTGCCATGGGCATCAAGGCGGTCGACACGCTCCAACCTGAGGCCAAAAACATGGAGCCCGCTTACCTGAAGGCCCGCTTCGGCGGTCGGCTGGCGTTCCATGGCTGTATCAGCACGGCCGGACCGGTCGCCAATGGCACTCCGGAGGAAACCGCGGACTATTGTCAACGGACCCTGGAAATCATGATGCCGGACGGCGGTTATTGTTTTTCGCCGACCCACATGCTGCAGGACAATTCCCCAACCGAAAACGTGGTGGCCATGTATGCCACCGCGATTGAGAGCGGTCGCTATTGAGCGGACATAAAGGACCCGGACCGTGAACCGGGTCCAACACTTGGATTCAGGCGCTGTCAGATTCAGCGCACCACCCGTGCACTGCCACCGCCCATGAGCTTCTCGACCTCCTTGCAAGTCACCATGGTGGTGTCGCCTGGGGTGGTCATCGCGAGCGCGCCATGAGCCGCGCCGTAGTTCACGGCCTTGGCCGCGTCATTGTGCTTGAGAAAGCCATAGGCGAGGCCTGATGCGAAACTGTCACCGCCGCCGACCCGGTCCATGATTTCCAGCTCGGGATACTGGCGGCTCTCGTGGAATTGACCGTCGTGGTAGCAGATCGCACTCCAGTCATTTCTGGTGGCCGTGATGACCTTGCGCAGGGTGGTGGCCGCAACCTGAAAGTTGGGGAATTCCGCCACCGCGCATTTGATCATGGCCTTGAAGGCATCGAGCTCGATGTGGCTGATGTTCTCGTCCTGGCCCTCGACCTCGAAGCCGAGGGAGGCGGTGAAATCCTCCTCGTTGCCGATCATGACATCGACGTAACTGGCGATCTCGCGGTTGACCTCGCGGGCCTTCTTTTGGCCGCCGATGCTCTTCCACAGGGAGGGACGGTAATTGAGATCGTAGCTGATAACCGTGCCATGCTTGTGAGCGGCCTTGACGGCCTCGATGGTGAGGGCGGCGGTCGATTCGGACAGGGCCGCAAAGATACCGCCGGTGTGAAACCAACGCACGCCAAGTTTGCCGAAAATGTGCTCCCAGTCGAAGTCACCGGGTTTGAGTTGGGAGGCGGCGGTGTTTCCGCGATCCGGAGTGCCGACGGCGCCGCGCACGCCAAAACCGCGCTCTGTGAAGTTCAAGCCGTTGCGCACGGTCCGGCCCATGCCGTCGTCATCGCGCCATTTGATGAAATCGGTGTTGACGCCGCCCTGCATGATCAGGTCCTCGACCAGGTGGCCGACCTCGTTGTCGACGAGCGCGGTGCAAACGGCGGTGCGCAGGTTGAAGCACTTGCGGAGGCCACGCGAGGTGTTGTATTCGCCGCCGCCTTCCCAGGCTTGGAAATGACGGGCAGTGCGAATGCGACCCTCGCCAGGGTCGAGGCGCAGCATGACCTCACCAAGGGAGATTTGGTCGAATTGGCAATCGGAGGCGGATTTGATCTTAAGGCTCATAAACTGGTGGGAGGATCTGAATATTCGGGAGGGAAATTCAAAACCAGCAGGACGGGTTCGGTCAATCATACTGATTTATCAAGGCCGGCATTCTGGAGTTGGCGAGTGGGGTTGAATTGTGCGAAGTGTGCGGGGTGCGAACTCATGCCATTGCCACCCGTGCCTTGCAGCGGAAACTCGGTCGTTGTGTGGATCGGTCGGAAAAGGGCTGCTGGGCGGCCTCCTTTGACAGCAGCAAGCTTTCCTTCCTGCCCGAAGCGGTCATCACACCGCTCGAGGAGGCCGAGGTGGGGGTGGTGCTGGAACTGGCCAATAAGCACGGTGTGCCGGTGACGGTGCGCGGGCGCGGGACCACCTTGATGGGTTCAGCCGTCCCGCTGCATGGCGGATGGGTGATTGATATGTTACATCTCAAGTCCATCCGGATTGATGCCGAAGCCGG
>JAIPJW010000050.1 GCA_021734075.1 Cephaloticoccus sp. | reverse complement strand
CAGTCGTCCTTTCTGGAATAGGGAGTATCAAGTCCCGACAAAAAAGGCGCACCGTGTGAGGTGCGCCTTTTCCTTGAGTTATTGGCCAATTTACTGACCGCCGGAGGGACTGACGACCGAAGGATCAATCGGTGTGATCGGCGTCGTGGTGGTCGTGGTCGTGGTCGTTTGTTGCGTCGTTGGATTGGTCGTGGTGGTGGTCGTCACCGGGGCGATCACCGTTTGCACGTTCGCGTTGACCGTCTGAACCGCCGTGTTTGCGGTCGATACTGCTGCGGCGGCTGTGGTCAAGGTAGTGGCAGTTGCACCCGATTGGGTTGCAGTGTTTGATGCTGCTTGAATATTAGCTGAACTGGTCGTCACGCCGGTGGTAGTCTGAACTGCCGTGGCAACGGCGGCATTCATGCCACTGTTGCTCACCGTAACCCCGGCGTTGGAGGCAACCTGCGTGACAACCGCAGCGATGGCGCCGGCTTGCGCAGCCGTGGCACCCGATCCGGTTGCGGCAGCCGCTGCTACCGAAACTGCTGCCGTAGCCTTTTGCGCGGTCGTGGCCGTTGTGCTTGAAACGACCGCGGCAGTGACCGCAGCAGCCACGGTGGCGGCTTCACCTTTTTGGGCCGTCGAAACGCCCTGGGCGATCGCAGTTGCGGCTGCGGGCTGTCCCGCCGTTGCAGCAGCGGCCACGGCACCGGCTTGCGCAGCAGGAGCCGCGGCGGCGGCCGCCTGAGCGACCGCACCCGCATTGGCGGCACCGGCACCGGAAGCGGCGGACGTGGTGATTGCCGCAGCCACAGAGGCTGAACCGGCGGTGGAGGAATTGCTCGCGGTGGCTGCAGTGACGGCGGTGGTGGTAAACTGAGCCGCCTTGGTTGGTTCAGCAGCACTGGCCACACCCACGACTTGACTGATCAAATTCACCGCGCCATCGCCACCCAAACCGGACCCTTCCGTGGTCAAAGCTGCTGAGATGGCATTGACCGCTTGGTCCATGACCGCACTCACCTGTGCAGCAATCGGTGAATTTGCACCCGTTGCCTCGGAAAGGGCCATCGATACCGGCTCCCCACCCCCGGCGGGCGTGAAGGTGATGTTACCCGCCACGATATTGAAACTACCCGTGGGGGTGGTGAAAGTCACGGAATCGGCCGTGGCGACAACGGAGAATGATTGGTTCGTGCCCACGCCAACGGAAAACGAGGTGCCACGGGCAGCCGCCACACCCTTCGGCGTGCGGACGCCGTAATTATTGAAATTCTTCTTCGTCGGATCGAGATTTGAAACCAGATTGCCCGACTTCAGATTCAGCAAGGTGTTGCGCACCCCGCTGTCGCTGACATTGAGTTGCTCGACCAGCACGGTGGAATTGGCTTCCTGAGATGCAACAATTCCATCATGGGCCTTGAGCATCAGCTGGCTGGCGTCACCGGTGGTGATTTCAGAACCCTCCGGGATCATCATACCAACTGTCGCAGGCACGGCTTCATCGGCTCCCGGTAACTTGACCATGACCGTTCCAGTCATCTTGAGGACCTTGCCCGCGCTCGGAGTGTCACTGGCATGGACAGCAACAGTGACAACTGCCGTCAGGAGTAAAACACTAATGCGACGAATGATTTTCATTTTGGTATAGAAGACTGAATATTAGACCGCCCAAGTTTTATATGGCAGTCAATTTGCACCTGGCCGATAAAAACACGCTTCCAACAGAAGAACAAGTGTTTGTTTTGACCGATCCGACCATAGGAGTGCTGCTCGGTTGGCCACGGGCCTATTTTTCCTTCATGACATAAACCCCGTCCCAGCCCGGTTCCGGTGGTTTTTCCCGGTATTGCTCGATGATCTTCAAGTAAACCAGAGATGGATTTGAGCTCACTCCCTTGTATTCATCCGGCTGATTGGGCTCCAAGAGCGCGCTTTCCTTGAATCGTGCGCAGGCGCCGTCCCAATCACAGGCATAATAGCACTCCAAACCGGCCTCGAACAGACGGACGCATTCCAAGGCCTCCGGCGTAATATTTTCCTTCAGTCCAACCACTTCGTGGATCAGATTGGCTTGGGCGCGACCCTTGACGACAATTTTGCCCAAAGCGCGAAATACCACCCGATCTCCACCGTGTGCCAGGCAGGCCAATTTCGTCGCATCGGTGCACATGGTGTAGACCCCCCAACTCTTGGCGCCCGATTCCATGCGCGCGGCCAGATTTACATCATCACCCATCATGGTGTAATTGAAACGCGTGCGACTGCCCATGTTGCCCACGATGCAATTGCCGGTGTTCAGCCCGATGCGCGATTGCATGGCCCAGACAATCTCCGGCCATTTGTTGCCTTCGCTCCGCCATTTATCCCGCAATTCAGCCAATTTGAGTTGAACCCGCTGACTCGCGACACAGGCCCGGTAGGCATGACCTTCAAGGGTTAAGGGGGCCCCAAATATCACCACGACGGCATCACCGATATACTTGTCCAAGGTGCCACCTTCTTCCTGCACGATATCCGTGCAGACGGTCAAATACTCGTTCATGAGTTCGACCAGTCGATCAGGGGGCAACTTTTCAGAAAACGAGGAAAAACCCTGAATATCGCTGAAATAGGCGGTGATTTCGACCTGGTGTCCCCCCAAACGAGGCCGTTCACCGGAGTTCACCATGCGTTCGACCAACTCGGGTGAAACATAACTGCCAAACATGCCCTTGATCTCCTGCTTGGCTTTTTGTTCATCCCATATTCGGCGTCCGATGACAATGAATTGGGTGGCGATCAAACCCAGCAATGGTCCGATCCACGGAAACCAAAGACTCCACCAAATCCAACCCCAGTAGGCCAGGCTCAGATGGCTGACGATGACCAGAAGCGAGAAGGACGCCACCAGGGTTATCGACCGCTTGATGGTCAACCAGACACAAACATAGGCCAATGCCAACATGCCCATCCAGGCCATCCAATTCGGCACCCGTTTGGCGAAGTCCCGGGCCAGGATATTGTTTACCACATTGGCGTGCATCAGCACCAACGGAGAATAGGCCGAGCGTGGCGTGGGTCCGGCATCCGCCCGGCCGGTGACCGTCTGTCCGATAAACACTACCTTGCCCTTGTAGTTGGGTGGCGCGGGGCCGTCTCGGACACCATCCACGTAATAACTGTTCAGTTTCAGTAATACTTCGATATACGACTTGGTCGGAAAGTCGGGCCGGATGTCATCGTGATCGTAGCGATAATTGATGAAATACTTTCCGTCGGGGCCGATCGGCACCCGCAATTCCCCGTCGTGGGTTGACAAATAAATCGCATCACCCAAGCGGACCTTGACCTCGTCGGCAGCCACATGATGGTAGGCCATGACCGTCTGCAAGGCGAGTGAAGGGTAAACGACCTTTCCAATGCGCACGACCAGTGGAATTTCACGGATAATTCCGTCGGCGCCCTTGGGTGCATCCACCACCCCAAACCAGCTGACCTCCCGCAACATGGGGAAGGGTTCCACCAGGTAATCATCCCCATAAATGGAGGCGATATCGCCCGTGATATTCCTGATGGGTTGGGTTGGACCCTTGGCGGCGGGTGCATTCTCAACCGGATCCAAATTCGAGACCGCACCCGTGATGACCTGGGTGCCACGATCCATTGCCGCCTTGACCCCCTGGCTCATGCTATGGTCCCCGTCGCCCTCGCGCGAGGAATCCAGAATCACATCCCAGCATTCCACCGCCGCCCCGGTCACGGAGATGAGTTCCGACAACATGCCGTGATAAGCCCGATCCGGCGGCCAGGTAACCAGATTTAATTCCGTTTCGTCACCGAACAGAATGATCGCGATTCGCTCATCCGCCGGAGGTTGAAAGTAAGCCCTGATTTTGGTGCGCCAGTCCAAGGTCCGCCAGGCCATCTGTTCCATGGGCTCGGTCTGCATGGCCAGATAGGCGAGGCCGAAACACACCAAGGGTGGCCAAAGGTAATGATGCAGCACTTTCGGGGCCCACTTGCTCATGATATTCGTTGCGACGAATACCAGCTGCGGACAAACAACCAAGCGCATTCGGCGCCACAACGCGGACGCGGTTGAACTTCGCCCCTTATCCAGGGCTAGCCGGCCAATTGCTTCAATGCGCCCATGCCCTTCGGGCTGACCACGGCGTAATCATGGTTGCTGTCCGACCACACGGCCACCGCCGCGTCATTCAAGGCCAGCAAGGCCGGGGCACTACTGAACAGTGACCGTGGCAATACCCCTCGATCCATGACGTAAAGGTGATACCAGGTGCCATCGCGCTCAAAACACACCTCCACCGCGTCATGGCCGGAAAACTTTACCGTGCGACATCCATTCGCCTTCATTTCCTCGATGCTGAGCGGCAAGGCGCCGGGCAATCTCGTGTCGGATTGGGCCAACATGCCCATGACTGAGTCCATGACCGCCCCTCCTGCATTGTGATGCCGGCCATGTTGAAAGTCATTCAAGGCAAAATTCGCAAATTGCGTTTGCGCCGCCTCGACCCGTCGCCCTTGCCAAACTTCGCTGAGTGCAAATACCACGGCTACGCTGGCCGCCAGGGCCAGCCAACCGACCAATCGTCTTGGCATCACGCGGCGGCGCTGGCTGACCTTCCCGCCCGCAAGAATTCGGTCGCGCAAATCAGTCGGCGGCACGATTTCACGCAGCTTGGCCGCCACCACCATGTCGTAGGTCTGGGCCCGGCTGAACCATGCCCCCAACAACGGGTCATGCCTGGACTGCAGGAGCGCGGTGGTAAACATCGGATCATTGGCATCCATGCCACTGGGACGATAAGCGCGGAGAATGAATTTGGCTTCGTCGTTGTTCATGACGTTCGGGACTGTTTTTCCTGGTTGAAAGGGATCACCTTGGCGGCACTGCGAGTTTCGGCTTTTTGCAACTCGGCCCGCAGCTGGGCTTTGCCACGTGACAACCGCGACATCACCGTGCCTATGGGTATTTCCAACATTTCGGCGATTTCCTGATAAGAGAGCTCCTCGAGATAGAACAGGGTCAGGGGGGCACGGAACACCTCGTCAACCGTTTGCAGTGATTCCATGATGGTCATGGCATCGAGATTGGCCGTTCGGTCGATTTCCTCGGCCGGCACGTCCTGCTCTCCCGGCGGGAGATCCTCCAGGGATGTCGCCCGGTTGTCCCGTCGCCTCACCCGCAGAAACTCGCGGTAAAGCGTGGTAAACAACCAGGATTTCGCCTTGGCCATCTCGCGCAGGGCATGCCCCTTGGTCGCCCAAATGTAAAAAGTCTGCTGCACAAGGTCACCCGCATCGGCTTGGTTTCGGGCCAAACTAAGGGCAAATCGGTAGAGCGGCGCATAATGCGTGTCCACCAATTGGGTAAATGCCTTGTTGCTCATCGTAGTTCTGAGATACTCAAAGGTTCTTTATTCCCGAAAACCGTTTCTCTGCAACCATGCTTCTAATCCATCTGCCACCCAATCTGATTGCCGCCGTTGCGCGCGATGCGATTCCGCTTAGGGTGGAGTTGGACTTGGAACAGACTCCCGAACCTGCTTTGCTGCCCGTTTTGGCCCTGCTCCAACGCTGGTGCGGCACGTCCACTCCACCCAAATTCATCCAGATTTCCCGCCTCCAGCTCACTGAACTCGCTCATTTGGCCGCCGATTCGCCCGTTTTCTCCGAAAACGGCCGGACCACCCAATGGCCCCATCCTCAATTGTTGATCAACGAAACCACACCTCCCGCTTCCACCGCCGCAGACCATTTACTGCCCAGCACCCGTCCCCGGGAACGAGATATCGCGCCTGCCATCATCGACGGCAGTGAACATTTCCTGGCCATCAGCCTGCCCTCGCGCGAGCACCACGGTTATCGCTCGATGGTGGATTTTCTCAAGGCCAACGGCTTCACGCTCGAGCCCTCCAACCGCAAGTGGTGGCTGCGGGACCGGCACAAGGTGCTGAACCTGCTCGCCCAACACGGCAGGCGGTTGCGTGAAAATTTTGATGCGGAGTTCACGGCCAATTTCATGCAACGCACGGCCAAGCTCCATGACGCCAACATCACCGCTGATGTGGCGGAAAACGGTGATGAGTTCGTGCTCAATCTGGATCTGCATGCCGGCAACGCCCCCGAAGCCGAGGTCCGCTCCGCCCTCGCCACGGGCCGCAATTACATCGAATACGAGGGACGCATCTATCTGCTCGATCAGGAACGATTGGAGAAACTGGCGGCCGCCCAAAAGGCCCTCAACAGCGCCCCACAGGCCACGGCCTCGGCTCACACCTCTTTGCGTATCACCCGCGCCCGGGTGCCGGAAGCCCAGTCGATCATCGACGAACTTTCCCCCAATTTCCAACCCTCGGCCGCCTGGAGTGAGCGCAGTCGTGCCCTGCGCGAGCTTACCGCCCTGCCCAAGGCCCCGATTCCCGCCACCTTCGAGGCGCAATTGCGGCCCTATCAACGTTTGGGCTCCGCGTGGCTGTGGTATTTGCACAATCAAGGCCTTGGCGGGGTGCTGGCTGACGAGATGGGCCTGGGCAAGACCCTGCAAGCTCTCGCCCTGCTGGCTTCATTGCCGATCAACGCCCAGACCACCCGGTTGATCGTCGTGCCGGCCTCCTTGCTGGAAAACTGGCGCCGGGAAGCCGCCCGCTTCACCCCCCAGCTCAAATCCTATGTGCACCACGGCAACCAACGCCTGCGCAGCGCCAAGGATTTTTCCGGCCACGATCTGGTCATCACCAGTTACGGCACCCTCGCCCGCGACCGTAAGGTTTTTGGCAGTGTCGAGTTCGCCTGTGCGATTGCGGATGAAGCACAGCACATCAAAAACCGCCACTCGCAAAATGCCAGTGCCTTGCGCACGTTGCGCGCGAAGACCCGCTTCGTCTTGACCGGCACGCCCCTGGAAAACTCGTTCGATGATCTTCGGTCACTTTTCACATTTCTGATGCCCGGGCTGCTGGATATCATGCCCACGGGCGTCCGGGGAGAGGAACGCGCCTGGCACGATGAACGACTGCGTCAGCGCACCGCCCCCTACATTTTGCGCCGCACCAAACTCTCCGTCGCACCGGAACTGCCGGACAAGATCGAGCAAATCCTGTGGTGTGAACCCACTGATGCCCAAGCCGCACTCTACCGTGAATACCAGGAAAAATCGGAACGTGAGATGATCGACCTCGCCGCCGGCGGCGCGACCGAGGGCAAGTTGCGCATGGCCACCCTCACGCAATTGCTCCGCCTCCGCCAAATCTGTTGCGACCCCCGCCTGGTCTCACCCGGGTCCCCCGCCGAGCATTCCGCCAAACTTGAGGCCCTGCGCGAACTCCTCGCCGAAGCCATCGATGACGGCCATCGCGTGCTGATCTTTTCCCAGTTCACCTCCCTCCTGGCCCTGTTGCGGCCCGAATTGAAGGAACAGGGTATCGAACACTGTTACCTCGACGGATCCATGACGGCCAAACAACGCCAAGCCGAGGTCGACCGGTTTCAAAACTCACCCGAAATCCCGCTCTTCCTGCTGTCACTCAAGGCCGGCGGCATCGGCCTTAACCTTACCGGGGCTGACACCGTGGTGCATCTTGATCCCTGGTGGAATCCCGCCATCGAGGCCCAGGCCACGGATCGCGCCCACCGCATCGGCCAAGCCCGCACGGTTACGAGTTACAAGCTGATCTGCAGCGGCACGGTCGAGGAAAAGGTGCTCGCCCTGCAGGACGAAAAGCGGGCCCTCCTTGCCGGTGTCTTCGAAGCCAGTGATGCCACGACCGCCAAGCTTTCGCTGAGTGATCTGCAGTCCCTTTTGAAAAGCTGAGCAAAAGTTCATCGCATTATCCGGCTCGCCATCGCCCGGCTCCTCGGTTTCTTCAGGCCTGCTCCCACACCCACCCATGCGCCCCTCCCTCATTCGCTCCCGGCTCAGTCAAAACCTGCCCGTCCGCATCGCGTGCATGTATTATCCCACCGCGATGATGCCCGCCCACGCCGCCCACGCCGGCTACGATGCCATCTGGCTCGATGCCGAACACAACACGTGGGATCGCCGTGAACTTCAGCGCATGATTGAGCTGCATCATCTGGCCAACATTGACTGCATCGTCCGCACCGGCAGCCGCAATCCGACCGACCTCTACCACTTGCTCGAGGATGGCGCCACCGGCCTGATGATTCCGCTGGTCAACACGCCTGAAGATGCGGCCAAGCTCGCGCAAGCCGTCAAGTTCTTCCCGCTGGGTCAGCGCGGACTAGATGGGGCCGGGCTCGACAACCATTACTATTTGCAGGGCACAACAACCTACCCGGTCGATGCGAACCGCGAAACCTTTCTGATCGTGCAGATCGAAACCCAGGAAGCCTTGGCCAATGTTGAGGCGATTGCCGCGACCCCGGGGGTTGACGGGCTGTTCATCGGCCCCGGTGACCTGTCCCTTCGTTTGGGTTGCCCCTTGGATTGGGCGAATCCGAAAATGCTCGCGGCCGAGGACGCGGTAGTGGCGGCGGCGGCCAAAAACCGCATCGCCTGGGGTCGACCCGCCGGTAGCGCCGATCAGATCAAACACATGGTGGCAAGGGGCGGCAGCCTGATTGCCCACGGCAGCGACTTCGGCTCCGTCATGGTCGGACTTGCCTCCTCGGGCCAAACATTTGCCGCCGCCCTGGAACAGCCACCCGCCTCAAGCGGCGGCAAAGCTCACTTCAACCCGTAATACCCGGAATTTTACGTCGGGTCCGGCCACGAGCTCCACGACCTGGGCTTCGTCTGAAATCGTCGCGGCTGGCACCAAAAAACGCATTATTCTTTCAGGCGTGGGACTATCGGCGGTTACACGTTGGCTGTTGAGAAAAACCTGAATCTCGTCACGCGCAGCCGGAGCCCTCTCAAACTCCAGCAGAAGTTCTGCACGGCGATCCGCCCCGGGTTTCGGTCCGGTCTGCACGCGAAAGGCACATCCCGGCGGCCACTGGAAATCCAGCTTCGTATCCACACCCGGCAGGGCGTTGTCCGCCGCCTCACCCGGGGCACGCACATCGTGAAAGGTGACCGCATGGGTTCGCGGCACAGCCTGCAGTTTTGCCGCATCTTGCATGGCGCGGAATCCCGCATTGATGTTCGCCCAGCCCCAGTCCTTGGCCAGGGAATGTCCACTGGGAAAATAATTGAACAGGTAGACCGAATCAGCGCCACCATGCAGCACATTCATGGCTGCCCCCGCGGCCAGCTCCGGGGTCATCATGCCGGCCGGTCCGTTCGGCACCGGTTGGTAGCGAATCTCCAATCCGCCGGCCAAGTGCACCCTGGTGCCATCAACCAGCCGGCGCCATTCGCACAGGGGCATGTCAAAGTCAGTCGTGGCCCAAAAGGGGGTCGGCACGAGCAAATCAATCAGTCCTGCCCGGGCCCACGCCACACCATCCAAGCCGCATCGCCGGGCGGTTTCCGGCCGCGAGGGCACGCGCACGCCCAACTTCACCGGGTGTCCGAGCCGTTGCTCGGCCTGGTCACACTCAGCCCGGACGCGCTGCATCCAGGCTGTGATGGCCTGTCCTCCCGCCAGTTCACGTCCGGGGCGGAAATGAAACACGAATCGCATCCAATCAAGTTCCAGCCCATCAATATCGCGCGTGGCCAGTTGTTCCTGCACGAACTTGAAGTAATGCTCCTGCACGTCTGCCCGCTCCCAATCCAGGCCATGATCCGCCCACCAATCCGATTGACGGTGCGGTGCGCGCAATTGTTTGGCCTCCCTTTGCGCCTTGAAAAATGTGCTGAGCAGCGGTGACTCCACCGCCACGCAATCGTGCACATCGTTCATTCGCACCGATACCCATGCGCCGATGCCATGGTGCCGGCAGCGGGCCAGGGCCCGCGAATGAAAATCCACGCCCGACTCCGCCAAATGCTTGGCGGAGTCCAAGCGCTTGCGCGTCCCGGGAATTGCCGCCGCCGGCAGCTGATGCAGCACCGGTTGATCGTCAGGACCCTTGGGATCATACCCGTGCCAGTCGGTTTCCCACACCTTGCTGGCAAAATTCGCCTTCATGGCATTGAGACAGGAAATGAACGTGCCAATCCCCGCTGCTGCCAATTGGTCGATATAGGCATCCACGGCCGCGGCGCTGACCTCGTCGGGACCATGCGTGAAAAAAAACTCGGTGCTGTCCTGATTGAAAATGGGACCTCTGAGGCTCGTTTGGTTGGACATGGTTAGCTGGGATTTTCGGGCAACTTGGCGTCGGGATCGTTGGCTTTGCGGTAGCGGTCCAATTGGTTCGGATCTTTCGGCCAGTCGGGCCGCAAGCGCACATCCTTGTCGCCCGCAACCGAACCGGGTGCCGCATGACCGCCTTGGGCTGTCGCAGGGCGCATCTCCCACCAGCACTGGCCCTGGTGATTGTGCTCATGGTCGATCACATACCCCGCTTCCTGCAGCATGGGTCCGGTCCATCCCATGCAGTGATCGCAATAGTCGCGGTAGTTGTTCAGACCGTTGCGCAGTAAAAAACCGCGGGACGGACAGGCATGGAAATCGATGCGAAACACCTCCGCGCGATGCGTGATGTTGAAACCCAGGTCCGGCGATTCCTCCAGCAACGTGTGTCCCCAATACTTCAACATGCCGGGAATTCCCTCGTTGCGGATCAGGTCCCGCGCGTGGCGCTGGCTGTCGTGGTTGATCGCCTCGTTCCAGTATTCACGCACCAGGTCATGGCCCCCTGCCCGCTCCAGCCAGCCGAAGGTCCATTCGTAGTGCCCGCAAAAATCGTAACAACCGATCATGCTCGAGCCTCCTTGATCAGGCCCAAATCCTGGGCGGACAGTTTCACCTCCGCGCTGCGGTAGATGTGTCGGCAGCACCCGTTGCCCCCCTCCAATCGCATGGTCATCCCGGCTGCTTCCGCCCGGGCTGATCCAAGGAAATAGCAATGCTGACAATACTCCTTTACCAATTCCCGCCCACCTGCCCGCAAATGTTTGATGGCCGGGCATTCCTGCACGTTGAGCACAATCTGATCAGGGGCTTCCTCAATCTTCACCCGGGCACCCGGTTCAGCCGCAAAAAAGGCCCGCCAATACCCGGCCACCGCGGGCATGCCACCGGTGCGCCATCGCTCATTCACCGGCGCAAAATAACCCCGCCCAAGCTCCCCCAGATAGCTGATCCATGCCGCCCGACCCAACCGGTTGAGCATGAAACGAAAGGTGGCATTGACCGCATAGTAGAAATCCGGCGACCCTTGAGGTTTCGTGTCCGTATAAGGAAGCTCGCTGACCGCTGGAGTGCTCATTCCGCTGATGGGTTTTCACCCGTATGTTGCCTCTGCCCTGCCGGTTGTGAAGGTGGTGGCGAGTCCCGGAATCGAACCGGGGACACAAAGATTTTCAGTCTTCTGCTCTACCAACTGAGCTAACTCGCCGTGCCTAAGGAGGCGGAGATAAAGGGAGCGATTACGGTGGCGTCAACGGGAATTTCGCCCGAAGTCCTTGTCACAACACCGCCGGAGGCAATTGCGGGATCAACTTCTTGATATTTTGCACCGCGTCACGATGGCAAACGAGCACTGCATCAGGGGTTTCCACCACAACCAAATCCTGCACGCCACAGAGCGCAATCAACCTGCCCCCACTGATCGCGATGTTGTTGCTGGCATCCTGCATCACCACGGTGCCCCGTTGGGTATTCCCCTGATCATCCAGAGGTAAATGTGCCGGCAGTGCGGTCCAGCTGCCCACATCATCCCAATCGAATTCGGCCAATTGCGTCGCAACCGCAGTCGCATTCTCCATGATCGCATAATCCACCGAGATCTTGGGGAGGGTGGCAAAATGTCCTGCCAGGTAAGCCGAGGGGTCTCCACGGGGAAAGTCCTCCACGAACTTCGCCAGTGCCGGCACCTGCCTCCTTGCTTCGGCCAAAAAAGCCGCGGTTCGCCAGATGAACATCCCGGCATTCCAGGCATGATTACCTCCCGCCAAATAAATCTCCGCCGTGTCCAGGTCCGGCTTTTCCACGAATCTTGCCACCTTGCGGTAGCCCCCGGGCAACGTCTCCGCCATTTCCAAATAGCCAAAACCGGTGGCCGGATGGGTCGGTTTGATCGCAAAGGTGAGCAACGTGTCATCACCCTCGGCCCGGGCCAAGGCCCCGGACAATTGCCGGGCAAAGGTTGCCGCATCCTTGATCAAAGAATCGGCCGGGAGCAGTGCCAATACACCCTTGGGATCGCGGGAGTGCACCAAACCAGTGGCCAGGGCGGCGGCCGGTGCGGTGTCGCGTTTGGCCGGTTCGGCGATAATCTGTTCCGGGGGCAGAAAAGACAGTGCCGCCCGGGTGCCGGCCAGCTGAACCTGATTGGTCAGCACAAAAATATTCTGCACTGGAACCACCCCGTCGAGTCGACGCACGGTCTCCTCGACCAAAGTGCGATCGGAAAACAGCTTGAGCAGATGCTTCGGTGTTACCTGGCGGCTCATCGGCCAGAAGCGCTCACCGCTGCCGCCCGCCATGATACAAACATATGCTTTGGGATTTACCGTCATGGACAAGGTCTCCCACTCCGCTGCGTTTACGCCAAGCTGAATATCATCCGACTCGAATCAGCTCAGCCAAGCCCTCCTGCACCGGCACTTGCGCGATGAAGTTCAGCTCGGCTTTGGCTCGTTCGGGACGGCCCAGCGAATGCACAATGTCGCCCGGGCGGGCGGCGGCAAAAGTCGGCGGGGGCACGGCGGGATAACGGGCCCCGTATATGCCCACGATATCGAGCAATGAGGTCGCCTTGCCGGTGCAAATATTGGCCGCTCCCGAGGCAATGCGTGGCGCGGTGGCTGCGATGACATTGGCGCGGACCACGTCATGCACGGAGATAAAATCCCGGGTCTGTCCGCCGTTTCCGTAGATCGTGACCGGTTTGCCCTCGCGATACCTCCGGTCAAAGATGGAGATCACCCCGGAATAGGGCGATGCCGGATCCTGCCGCGGACCGAAGACATTGAAATAGCGATGGCAGCGCACCGTGAGACCCGGACCGGTCTGACGCAACAACAGCACCTCGGAGGCCAGTTTCGCATCTCCGTAGGGACTGATGGGCTTTTTGGCTGAATCCTCCGCTATCGGCAGATCGCGCGTGTCGCCATAAATCGCGGCCGATGATGCAAAGACGATTCGTTTCACCCCGTGGGCAACCGCGGCCGCGACCACCCGCTCGGTGGCGGTGACATTATACAACTGGTTCAGCTGTGGGTCCTGGATGCTCTCCTGCACGCTTACCAAGGCCGCGAGATGGATGATGCCGTCCGGCTTGAAATCCTTGACCTGGGCATCCATCACCCCCTCCGCCGATACATCGGCTTCAACCAGGGAAAATAGCGGCTGTTTCAGCGCGGCCGCCAAATTGCGCCGATGGCCCGTGCGGAAGTTGTCCACGCCGAGGACGGCGTGCCCCTCCGCCAGCAACCGATCAGTGGTATGACTGCCGATAAAACCTGCCGCGCCCGTGACGATGATTCTGCCCATTGGGTGAATCTACGTCTCACCCCAGCCAAGACAAGCGCGGGCATGAATGTTCTGTCATGGAAACCTTGCTTAATCAATCAGCTCTCCCTTTGGCTCAAGTTCCCTCACCATGGCCACTTCCACCCGTCCCGTGCAGCTGCGTTGCAACCATCTGACCAATCCGCTCGGTCAGCACGATTCGGCTCCGCAACTGAGCTGGCGTCTGGCCACCGATGACAGACGCGGGGCCCGGCAGACCGCCTACCGCATCACGGTATCCTCGCGGCGCAACGGTCCCGCTGATCTGTGGGACAGCAGGTGGGTGAATTCGGATGCGACCGGCGGCATCACTTATGCCGGCCAGGCCCTGGCGTCGGGCCAAAGAGCCTGGTGGCGCGTGGCAATCCGTGACGAGCGAAACCGCCTCGCGGTCAGCGCCCCGGCCTATTGGGAGGCCGGTCTGCTGGCGCCTCAGGATTGGCAGGGCAAATGGATTGGCTCCGCGCTGGCCGGGGGACCCGAATCGACCGTGCCCAGTCCCTGCCTGCGCACCTTATTTAATGTCGGGTCGAAAGTCGGCAGCGCACGTCTCTTTGTCACGGCCCTGGGCCTCTACGAATTTCAAATCAACGGTGCACGCGTGGGGCATGATGAATTCACTCCGGGTTGGACCGACTATGCCAAACGCGTGCAATATCAGGCCTACGACGTCACTGCGCTGCTGCAAGCCGGGACCAATACCGCGGGTGCCATTCTCGGGGATGGATGGTATTGCGGGCGGATCGGCTGGCGGGGCCGCGGTTATTATGGCGACCGGCCAAAACTCCTGGCCCAACTGGTGATCACCTACCGCGACGGTTCGAGGCAGATCGTGGCCACCGACGGTGCCTGGAAGACCGCATTCGGCGCCATGGTGGAAAACGACATCATGCATGGCGAAACCCACGATGCGCGCCGCGAACTGACCGGCTGGAGCCTGCCCCAATATGATGACCGCAACTGGCTGCCGGCCACGGTGCACCCGGCCCCTGCGATTGATATTTCGCCAACAATTGGGCCCACGGTCCGGGCCACCCAGGAAATCACCCCGGTGGCTGCACCCAACAAAAAGGATGGTTGGCCCGAACCGGTTTGGATTTTCGATCTCGGTCAGAACATCGCCGGCCGCATCCGCCTCAAGGTGAAAGGCAAGGCCGGCCAGATCATAAAACTGCGCTACGCCGAGATGTTGAATGCCGACGGCTCGATTTATACGGATAATCTGCGCGCGGCCCGGGTCACCGATTTCTACATCCTTCGCGGTGACCCGGCCGGGGAAACCTGGGAACCCAAGTTCACCTTTCACGGTTTCCGTTACGTGGAAGTCAGCGGGCACGCGGGTGATCTGACGGCCGATGCCGTCACCGGCATTGTGCTGCACAGTGACACCCCGCGCACCGGTGACTTCACTTGCAGCGATCCGCTCATCAATCAATTGCAGCGCAATATCGACTGGGGCCAGCGCGGCAATTTCCTCGAGGTGCCCACTGACTGCCCGCAACGCAACGAGCGACTCGGTTGGATGGGCGACGCTCAGGTCTTCTCCCGCACCGCCGCGTGGAACCGCGATGTGCAGGGCTTCTTCAACAAGTGGCAGCGCGACATCGGCGATGCCCAGCAATCCGACGGCGCGATGCCGGCGGTCGTGCCGCACGTCGAGGGCGTGCCGCCCGACGGCGGGCCGGCCTGGGCCGACGCGGCGGTGATCTGCCCGTGGACAATTTATCAATGTTACGGCGACAAGGCGCTGCTCGCACGCCACTTCGCCTCATTGGAAAAGTTCATCGGCTACATGGAAACGCATTCCACCGCTCTGATCCGCTCGCATCCTGATGCCAAGGTCTGGCACGGCTTCGGGGACTGGCTCGCCCTCGATGGCAGTGGCAATGTCTTCGGCAACACGCCCAAGGACCTGATCGGCACTGCGATGTTTTGTTACAGCACGGACTTGGTGGCCAAAATGGCCCGCGTCCTCGGTCGCGCATCCGCGGCGGCTCGTTACGAGAAACTCGCCGCGCGCATCCGCCGCGCCTATCAAAAACGCTATGTCACCAGTAATGGCGTGGTGAGCGGCCTCACCCAGACCAGCTATGTGCTGACCCTCCAGTTCGACCTCGCTCCGGAAGCACTGCGGCCAAAATTACTGCATGAACTCGTGCGCGACATCGAGGCGCGCGGCAACAAACTGACCACCGGTTTCGTCGGCGCTTCTTATCTGCCGCACGTGCTTACGCGTTTCGGCCGCAACGACATCGCTTACAAACTCCTGCACCAAAAGGCCTGGCCGTCATGGCTCTATGCGGTGACCCAGGGCGCCACCACGATCTGGGAACGTTGGGATGGATGGACCAAGGAAAACGGATTCCAGGACAAGGGCATGAACTCCTTCAACCATTATGCCTATGGTGCGATCGGTTGCTGGCTCTACCAAGTCGTGGCCGGGATCGAAATCGATCCCGCTCAACCGGCCTACAAACACATCCTGCTGGCGCCCCGACCGGGTGGAGAACTCACCCGTGCCCGCGGCAGACTGCAATCCATCCACGGCGAAATTGTCAGCGCCTGGAAACTCGAAGGCAACCGCTTCGATTGGGAAGTGTTGGTTCCGCCCAACACCACGGCCACCGCCACCTTTCCGGTGCCGAGCAACGCCCGCATCACGGAAAACGGCAAATCCCTCGCCCAGTCAGCCGGAGTCTCCCGCGCCAAAAGCGCGGCAACCTCGCCAACCTATCAACTCACTTCCGGCCGGCATGTGTTCACGGCCAAATGGGGAAAATAAGCATGACCACGAAAAAAAAATGGCGCATCGCCGGCATCAACTTCGATTTCCGGCACATGGATCACCTGCTCGGTCATGCGCATGCTCATCCGCGGGCCGAAATCGTCGGTATCAGTCACACCGACCCCCGGGAAATGCAGGATGTCGTCCGTAATTGCGGTGTTCCCGCTGCTCGTGTTTTCACCGAATGGCAACAGTGCATCGAACAAACCAAGCCCGATGTTGTCATCCTGTGCCCGGCCAGCGGAGCCCACGCCGATTGGGTTGAGCGGGTCGCGCCTTACGGTGTGCATGTCCTCATTGAAAAACCGTTTGCCGCCAATCTTGCCCAGGCCGATCGCATGATTGCGGCAATGAAAAAAGCCCGGCGGCGGCTGGCCATCAATTGGCCTCTGGCCTGGTATCCACCTCATGTCACCGCCCAGCGGCTGCTCCGCGAGGGCCGGATCGGGGATTTGCAGGAAGTGCATTTCTACGATGGCAACCGGGGACCGATCCAGGATCACGCCAATATGGCCGCAATCGAACCGACCCGGGCGCAAAAGCAGGCCAGTTGGTTTTACGATCCCATCGGCGGCGGTTCGCTCATCGACTATCTGGGCTATGGTGCCACGCTGGGCACATGGTTTTTCGATGGTCGAAAACCGTCTGAGATCACGAGCGTTACCGGCGGCGCACGGGGCGTGACGGTGGACGAGCAAAGTGTGACCATCGCCCGATACGGTGATTGGTTGTCCACCTTTCATACCCGCTGGGGCACGTTCACCAGCCCTTGGTTGCACCAACCCCAACCGAAGTGCGGCTTCGTCCTCAAGGGCACCGACGGCACGATCGCCAACTACGACTACGAACCCACCATCCGGCTGCAGACCCGCAAAAACCCCGAGGGCAAGGTCATTGCGGTCGACAAACTCAAGCGGCCGCGGACCAACCCGGTGCAATATTTTTTGCACTGCCTCGAGACCGGTGCCGAAATCACCGGCCCTCTGTCGGTGAAATTTGCCCGCATCGGGCAGCAAATTGTGGACACCGCCGCGCTGAGCGCGAAGCTGCGTCGCCCGGTGAAACTGCTCACCAAATAACTTCATGCGTCCTCCCAAACTCAACTATCTCCCCCGTGGGCCGCGCTTTCCCGGACGGCACAAGCTTGGCCTCATCGGCTGCGGGGGCATTGCCCAGTATCACCTGACGGCCGCCAAGTCATTCGGAGTCGAAGTCGTCGCCTTGGCCGATGTGAATCAAGCGGCAGCCCAAAACCGGCGGGACGAGTTTTTTCCCAAGGCTGAAATTTATGCCGACCACCGTGCCCTTTTGGCCCGGAAGGACATTACGGTGGTCGAAATCGCCACCCACACGGCGGTGCGCGGGGCCCAGATCAAGGATGCCCTTAACGCGGGAAAACATGTGCTTAGTCAAAAACCCTTCACCTTTGATCTCAGGGAAGGCCGCCGCCTCGCGGCTCTGGCCAAACGCAAGGGGTTACGACTGGGGGTGAATCAAAACGGTCGCTGGGCCCCACAATTCGCCGTCCTGCTGGCGGCCGTGCGGCAGGGCCTCCTCGGGGATATCCATACGTTGGACATGGTCTTGGCCTGGGACCACACTTGGACGCGGGGAACCAAATTTGCCGATTTGCATCACCTTATCCTCAGTGATTTCGCCATTCACTGGTTTGATATCACCGCGGAGGTGTTCGCCGGCCGTCAGGCCCGCAACGTGTTCGCCAATGCCGTCAAGGCCCCGCATCAGGATATGAAGTCACCAATGTTGGCCAACGCCGTGGTCAATTATGGCGACGGTCTCGCGACCCTGGGATTCAGCGCCTACCAGTCCTTGGCCCCGCAGGAATACCTGTGCTGCGTCGGCTCCAAAGGCACCCTGCGTGGCATGGCCAATGTCGCCAACCTCATCGAACTCGAGCTCACCACCAAACGCGGCACGGTGAAAATCCCTCTCACGGGCAAGTGGTTTCCGGACGGGTTCTGCGGCACCCTGGGCGAATTCCTCCGGTCCATTGAGGAAGACCGCGAACCCAGCATCGGTGCGACCAACAACCTGCGCAGTCTGGAACTCTGCTTTGCCGCCTTGGCCAGCGCTGACACCGGCCAGGTCGCCCGACCGGGCAAGGTGCTCACCGGCCGGCTTTAGCCAAATAGTCCCTACCAGCCAATTCGTTAAGGAGCGCGCCGGTCCCAGGGACCGGTCAACGCCACGGTGTAACCGGGTCTTTGCACATTGAAGAACAACGTGGATCCGTCGGGTGAAAAACAGGCTCCCGCCAATTCATTCTTGGGTTCATTGTTTTCCGCCAACACGTAAAACCGTCCTTCAGGGGTCACGCCGATCAGCCGGCAGCACGAGCCGTGGTCCTCACAAATCACCAGATCACCCCAGGGAGCCACTGTTAATGTGTCGCAGTTGAGCAACAATTCCGAATCATTCGGTTCCGCATAGAGCTCCAGTCGGCCCGGTGCGTTGAGTTCGCGTCCGGTGCCTTCGTCGGGACTCGGGATGTAGCGAAAAATCTGGCCCTGGAGTTTTTGCCCACCCGTGGTCATGGCAAAATATATGCCATCATCCGTGGCCCACGCTCCTTCGCCACGGCCAAAGGGCACTGCACCCGCGACCATACCACGCACCCGCAGGTCGTCATTCGGACTTTCCGGATCCTCCAGATCGATCCAACGCACCGGCAGGGACTGACCAACCGGCAAGACCGCGGTGCCCGGCCAATTGCGCGTGTCCTTGATTCTTGGGTCAACGAATCCCAGGGCCTGCAATCGCCCGCCCGCGGCCAGCTGGCCCTTTTCCCGTGGCAGGAAACGATAAAGCAAACCATCACCCAAATCCTCGGTCTGGTAAACCGCGCCGGATTTCACGTCGACCGCCACCGCCTCGTGTCGAAAACGCCCCATGGCCTTCAATGGCACGGGATCAACCAAGCCGGGGGCGGATGACGGCCGCACCTCGAAGTTGAAACCATGGGGCTTTTCCGCGTGCGGTTCCGGGAGTTTGTTCATCTCCTCACAGGTGATCCATGTGCCCCATGGCGTGGGCCCGCCCGCGCAATTGCGCACGGTGCCGACCAGACTTAAAAAGTGGCGTTCGAGTTGTTGCGTGCGGGTATTGAACACGAGGGTCGTGGTGCCCCCGATGTTGGGTTCGATGCCATGACCGCGATCATAAATCTTCCCCTCCGGGACCAAAGCCAGTCTCGCATTGTCCGCCCCGAACGGCCCATGGCCGGTCTGCTTGCTTTCATTCTCATGATTGCGCACCAAAAGCGTCAGGCCTTCGGGCCCGGCAAAGGCCGCCATGCCGTCGTGCGCCGCCGGCACTAAAAAGCCATCGGCCATCTCCTCCCCGGTGCGTGAAAAAACCGTGTAACTGAATCCCCGTGGCACCCGCAGGAGTCCCTGGGCATCGTCCACCAACGGTCCATATCCAGCCCTGCCAGTGCTGCTTGCCCCCATCAGTTTCTGGCTCACCAGGGCACGCAAACCGACGAAGCCCGCGGCGGTGATGGACGTGTTGCGGATGAAATTGCGACGGGAGGTAGGCACGGACACAGTTTTTGACTAACTCCCCCTTTGTCAAAGCCACCACGGCGCCGTCACAGGAAATTCACCCAATTCAGATGCGGGTGATGAGGTTTTCTTTGGGAAACCGCACTTTGGGGGTGGTGGCGTATTTGTCGTTCGCTGCGCGGTAGCCGGCAGCACAACATACGATGGAGCCATAGTGCGTTCCCGTCAGGCCAAGAATCTCATCAAACTTGGTCGGTTCGAACCCCTCCATGGGACAGGTATCCACCCCCAGCAACGCGGCCGAAGTCATGAAGTTGCCCAAGGCGATGTAGATCTGGTGGGTCTGCCAGGTTTCCAGACGGTTCTCCATCCGGGCTTTGTCGAGGTTGCCGGTGACCATCGCGCGAAACTTGGCCAATGACTCGACCGTGATGCCCCGCACCGCACTCATGCGTTCAATGTGCTGATCCACGTGGTCAGCCCCCAGGTCACGCCGAACCGCCATGATCAGGAAATGTGAACAATCAGTCACTTGCGCCTGGTTCCAGGCCGCCGGACGCAATCTGGCCTTCATCACCGCATCGGTTACCACGATAAACCGCCAGGGCTGCAGACCGATGGACGAGGGGGTCAATATCAGGACATCCTCCAATGCACCCCACAGTTCATCCGCAATGATGCGATCTGAATCGAATTGCTTGACCGC
>JAIPJW010000049.1 GCA_021734075.1 Cephaloticoccus sp. | reverse complement strand
TGATGTGGTCGTGGATTCGCAGGATGATTCGCTCTATGTCGCCCAGGCCAGTTCGGGGCCCATCTATCCGTTGAAGTTGGAGCGGGTTTGATCAACTGATGTCCAAGCCTGCACCCTTGTCGCCCCTGGCTGGAAAGCCCTCCACGGATGCCGTGCTGGATCGCTTTCTTGCGGTCAATGCGGAACGCGGACTGGAGCTTTATCCCGAGCAGGAGGAAGCAATCCTCGAGTTGCTCGCGGACAAGAATGTCATACTTGCAACCCCGACCGGTTCCGGCAAATCGCTGGTGGCCGCGGCCCTGCATTTCAAGGCCTTGTGCGCGGGCGAACGTTCGGTTTACACCTGCCCGATCAAGGCGCTGGTGAACGAAAAATTTCTCGCGCTCTGCCGTGATTTCGGGCCGGAGAACGTCGGCATGATGACCGGGGATGCCAGCGTTAACATCGATGCTCCGGTGCTATGCTGCACGGCCGAAATATTGGCCAATATTGCCCTGGCCGGTGGCGAACGGGCGGCGGCGGTCAAAGTAGTCATCATGGACGAGTTTCACTATTATTCGGATGCGGAACGTGGCACCGCCTGGCAAGTGCCCCTGCTGACCTTGCCCGGTGCGCAGTTCCTTTTGATGTCGGCCACGCTTGGTGCGACCGAGTTTTTTGAACGGGAGCTGAAACGGGTCACGGGTATGGAGTGCGTGACCGTGCGCAGCGACCGCCGGCCTGTGCCCTTGGATTTCGAATATTCCGAAACTCCCCTGGCGGAGCGCGTGGGCCAGATTCTCACCCAGAATCGGGCTCCGGCTTATCTGGTCCATTTCACGCAACGCGAAGCCGCTGAATCCGCCCAGGCGCTGATGAGTTTGGATATCTGCACCCGGGAGGAAAAGGCCGTGCTCGCGACAAAATTGGAGGGCGTGAAGTTCAACAGTCCCTACGGCAAGGATGTGAAGCGTTGGTTGCGCCACGGTATCGGGGTGCACCACGCGGGATTGTTGCCCAAATACCGGGTGCTTGTGGAGCAATTGGCCCAGTCAGGTCTGCTCAAGTTGATCTGCGGCACCGATACATTGGGCGTGGGCATCAATGTGCCGATCCGCACCGTGTTGTTCACGCGCCTGTGGAAATACGACGGCATCAAGGCCGCCATTCTGGCCGTGCGGGATTTCAAGCAGATTGCCGGTCGAGCCGGCCGCAAGGGATTTGATGACCGCGGTTACGTGATCGCGCAGGCGCCGACCCACGTCATTGAGAACAAGCGGGCGGAGGAGAAATTCGCGCGCAATCCGCAAAAGCTGCGCAAGCTGGTCAAATCACGCGCCCCGGATGGTGAAGTCAGCTGGGACGCGAAGACCTTCGAACGACTGCAAACCGCACCCCCGGAGGGGCTGAGTTCGAAGTTCAGTGTCTCCCATGGCATGCTGCTGCTCGTGTTGGGTCGGACCGGTGATGGCTGCCGGACCATGCAGCAATTGATTTCGGCCTGTCATGAAACTCCGACCAAGAAAGCGGCCCTGCGTCGACGGGCTTGGCAGTTGTTTCGCGCGCTGGTGGAGCGGGGAATTGTGGGCTCCATTCCTCGAAATGAACGACAACCCGGGGCCAGCAAACTGCGCGTCGATGTCGAGTTGCAGGAGGATTTTTCCCTGCATCAGGCACTGTCACTTTACCTGATCGACACGCTGCCGCAGTTGGATCAGACCTCGGCGGATTATCCCTTTGATGTGCTGACATTGTGCGAATCGATCGTGGAGGACCCCGACCAGATTCTACGCAAGCAGGTGGACCGGTTGAAGACGGACAAGATGGCGGAAATGAAAGCGGCTGGCATCGAATACGAGGAACGCATCGCGAAGTTGGACGAGGTTGAGCATCCCAAACCGCTTCGCGAATTCATCTACGAGACCTTCAATGCCTTCGCGGCGGCGCACCCCTGGGTGGAAGGTGAAAACGTGCGGCCCAAGTCGATTGCGCGAGAGATGTTTGAACGCTACATGTCGTTTGCCGATTACATCCGGGATTATGGACTTGAACGCAGCGAGGGGTTGCTGCTGAGGCATTTGTCGCAAGTTTGGAAAGTGCTTGCGCAGACCGTGCCGGACAGCGTCAAGACCGAGGAAGTGCAGGAAATGGAAGCTTATTTCCGTGAATTGATCCGGGGCATTGATTCAAGCCTGCTCGATGAATGGGAGCGCATGAAGGACCCGGACTGGGTGGCGGCGGAAATCTCCGGCGAGAAGCCGTCCCGGCCGACGAGCTTCGACATCACCCGCGACGTGCCGGGCTTCCGGCGCTTGGTCCGCGCGGAGATCCTGACCTGGTTGCAAAGCGCAATGCGTTGGCACTCCCGCGGTGGTGCCACCACGGCGGACCATGATGAAGCGGAAAGAGAGCAGGAGGCGCAGTTCCGGCAATTTGAGGATTTCTTCAACGAGCGCGGCCGTTACCGCCTCGACCCGGAAGGGCGGGCGGCGAAACACACGCATTGGAATGAAGGAGAAAACGCCGAGGAGTGGCTGGTCTCCCAGGTGCTCGTCGATCCGGAAGGCCGCAATGACTGGGAGGCGGTCTTTGCCGTGCCGTTGGACGAATCGAAAGCGGAGAACCGGGCGGTAATCCGATTCGTTTCAGTCCATGCGATTGGCGCAGAGTAACACGCTTCATCAGCTCACCTTCTGGGGAAACCACTTCCGCCCTTGGCGCGCAGGGCTTCCATCTGGCGCATCAGCTTCTTGGCGTTCCTCCAGAACGACTCGATCATGGCTTTGTTGTGCAGTTGCCCGACAAAAATAAGCGACCTCGCTAGCCTCAAAAGATGCCTGATTGAATCCCAACAAGGTGATTGCGCCGCGAGCCGACATTCTTCCGTATCAATACAATACCCCATGGCTGCCGCCCAGACCCCCGACGATCTCTTATACACTCTAAAATTGCCGCGTCGGCTACTACTAGCGGATCTAGACGGCGTCACCGATCAGGGTGATCCATCCCTTCCTACGAAACTACTCCCAGGTGATGGAATCGTATTTGATTTCGGCGAATTGCTAGTTGGCACCATAAGCTTTAGCGCCAAGGCAGAGACTGACGTGACATTGGAAATAATACCCGGTGAAGACTGGGAAGAAGCCATGCTGGTGAAAGATCCGTTTTCACCGGACCATTGGTATCATCAGCCCCATGATCACGTTAGTCTTGAAAGTGGGTCGTCTACAGGGGTTACGCCCGGACGCCGCGCCTTCCGTTACGTCCACTTTCTAAACCACGGTCTGACAGGTGTTATACTACGTGAGATCCGGGCCACGCTCGAGCACGCGCCGCTTACTGTGGTCGGGCGGTTCGAATGTTCCGACGCGATGCTCAACCAGGCATGGGACATCAGTAGGAGGACCCTGCAACTCTGCCTGCAGGGCTTTTATGAAGACGGGGTGAAGCGTGATGGCATGCTTTGGATCGGGGATTACCGGGTGGAGTTTCTCTGCGCATGGCCGATATTTGCAGACCACAAGTTGGCTGCACGCAGCCTGAGGATGATTGCCCGGTGCCAGCGGGTTGACGGTGCCTTGTCCGCCGTCGCGCTTGATGCCGGCGGTCACCTCTATCCTCGCATATCATACATGGGTGACTTGAGCTTGCATGGCGGTCTGCATGAATGGGTGCTGGACAATTATTGCGCAGATTTCGTTTCTGCCATCTGGGAATATGTGTTGCACAGCGGTGATGTTAACCTTGCTCGCGAGCTCATTTCCAGCATTCGCGGTGTGCTCGATTACCTAGCGCGGGTGGATTTAAATCGATCCGAGCCAGGACGTAATTTTATTACCGACAACCAGCCCGAATCAAAGGACTGGTGGGGTAGCCGCGCGGCACTTGGCTTTCAATTGGCAGCCGCTTTCAAGGATGGCGCAAAGTTGCACGATCTACTGGGCGACAGTGCTAGAGCCGAGCAATGCCGCGCATGGCACCAGACCCGCAGGCAAGAAACTTTGGAAACGTTTGGCGATCCCGCAGAGGCCGCCACTCGCGACGATGCTTCAGTGGATGCCACCCGCAGTTGGCACTCGCAGACCGCAGCGTTTCAGGCCAGTGCCCTAAGCAAGTCTCAACTGAGGCATGTTTTTGATAAGCTAGGATTTGATCCGAAGGTGCGTCGCCCGATGGCTGGCTTTCAGGAATACTATCTCCTCGAGGCATGGTTGGAAGCAGGACTCATCTGTGAAGCACTAGACGAAATGCGCTCCTACTACGGCCAGATGCTGCGCAATGATGCGACCACGACCTGGGAACTCGTGGACCGCCGCGAGCACGGTATTGATCATATCCATCCGGCCGGGCGCAGTCATTGCCACGGCTGGTCGGCCGGTCCGGCGCATCACCTGCCGACTCATATTCTGGGTGTCAGGCCGCTGACGCCGGGTTTTAAATCCGTGGAGATTTGCCCCCGGTTGGGCGACTTGCATTGGGCGCGGGGCGAGGTGCCCACGCCTCATGGCAATATAGTGGTTGATATCACGGCTCCTCTGCACGGCACAATAACCCTGCCGCCAGGGATTACAGCCACGCTGAATTTGCCCGGCGGATCGACGCAACTACTAGGCACAGGCCCTCATGAGTTCCGCACCTAAGTAAGCCGGGCGGGGGACTCTCCCTGCCAGCATAATCAACTCCCGGGACAAACCTATGGCCATGACGAATGAGCCACAAATTGGAAAACGCCCAGTTCGGCGGAGTAGTCTATGGTCTACGCCTTGGTGCGACTAGTCCTGAAGTAACACGAGTTCGTGATCGTTCTGAATTCACCGCTCCGACTACGGCAACTGGCTAGATCGACCGATACAACCACAAGGTAGCCGATAGTGGCGTGGTAGATTCCGCTCACTGAATAAAGGTAGAGTCCTATGCGCCTACTTCAACCCAGACTGCCTGTTTAGGCCGTCTCACGATATATATGCAGGTGAGTATAAATAGAGATTTGATGCCATTCCCAAAAATTTACTAGACGCTGGGCTAAAAACCGAGCTTTCCCCTCTGAGATTGCATGGCCTCCATCTGGCGCATCATCTTCTTGGAACCCCCACCTTTCATCATCTTCATCATTTTCTGCATCTGCTGGAATTGTTTGATGAGTTGGTTGACCTCGACGATTTTCACGCCGGCGCCATTCGCGATGCGTTGGCGGCGGCTGCCGTTCAGGATCTGCGGTTTGCGGCGTTCCTGCTTCGTCATCGAATGAATGATGGCCTCGGTGCGGCCCATTTGTTTTTCCGCGCCATCGGGGATCTGCATGCCGCTCATGCCCGGAATCATGCCCATGATGCTCTGCATCGAGCCCATTTTCTTGACCTGTTGCATCTGGGCAAGGAAGTCCTCCAAATCGAACTCCGACTTGCGCATCTTCTCGGCCATGCGCTCGGCCTCCTTCTGGTCGATGTTCTCCTGCGCTTTCTCGACGAGGGAAACCACGTCGCCCATGCCCAGAATGCGGGAGGCGAGGCGGTCGGGATAGAATGTATCGAAGTCCTCGGTTTTCTCGCCCGTGCCGACAAACTTGATGGGCACGCCGGTGATGGATTTGATGGACAGGGCGGCACCGCCACGCGCATCGCCATCGAGCTTGGTAAGGATTAGACCGGTCAGCTGGACCGCCTCGTGAAAGGCCTTGGCGACATTGACGGCTTCCTGGCCGAGGGCACCGTCGGCCACGAGAAACACCTCGTCGGGTTGAATCTTGGCGCGAAGTTGTTTGATCTCCTCGATCAGGTCGCTGTCGATTTGGAGACGACCGGCGGTGTCAAAGATGATGGCGTCGCTTTCGGCGGCCTTGGCGGCGGCGAGAGCGGCCACGCCGATGGCGGAGACATCACGGGAAACGCGATCGGCGTAAAACCCGAGTTCCTCCTGTTTGGCCAGAATCTCCAATTGATCGATCGCGGCGGGTCGGTAGATGTCGCAGGCGGCGACAAGGGGCTTGTAACCACGCTTTTTGAGCAGTTTGCCCAGCTTGGCCGTGGAGGTGGTTTTGCCGGAACCATGCAGACCGACCATCAGGATGCGCAGGGGGCGGTGATCGGACAGGGCAGTGGTGCCTACGCCCAAAAGCTGCACCAATTCGTCATTGATGATCTTGACGATCTGTTGGCCCGGAGTGACCGATTTGAGAACCTCCTGGCCCAAACATTGGGCCTGGACGCGGTCGGTGAACTCACGGGCGACCTTGAAATGAACATCGGCGGAGAGTAGGGCAGTGCGCACTTCCTTGAGCGCATCGGCCATGTTTTCTTCGGACAAGCGACCGACCCCGCGTAAGTTGCGTAGTGCGCTGCCCAGTTTATCGGTTAGTGATTCGAACATGGAAAACGTCCATTCAAACCACCAAATGCCGCATATCCACGCTATTTTTGCGTCCGACCAACATTAGTGTGGATTAGTCGTTGGGGTATTTGTCACTATCCGCGCCCGTATGAATCCTGTTCTCAAGCTCCTGATCGAAGGCGGCAGTCTGTCCCCGGCGCAAATGGCGCAGGTGGCCGGCTTGTCCGAATCCGAGGTTAATCAGCATCTGGAACAGCTGAAAAAAGAGAAAATCTTCCTCGGCTGGCGTCCGGTGCTCGATCTGTCCCGGGAGGCCGCCGAAGCCGCCGCCGTGCGAGCCGTGATCGAGGTGAGAATCACCCCGGAACGGGGTGGCGGCTTCAACCGTCTGGCCGAACGCATCAGCCGGTTCGATGAGGTGGAGTCGTGCTACCTGATGTCGGGTGGCTACGATTTGCTGGTCTTTGTGAAGGGCACCTCCCTGCAACGCGTCGCCAGTTTCGTCTCGGAAAAGCTTTCCACCATTGAAGGCGTGCTTTCCACGGCGACCCATTTCCAACTGCGTTGCTACAAGGACCAGGGTTATCTGCTGGAGCAGGATGCAGTCGAAAGCACTCGGCTCAAGGTGGCCCCTTAACCGGAGACTGTTGCAATGAGCACCGACCCTAACAAGTGGGTGGCGGGCCATGTGGCCACGCTACCCAAGAGCGGCATTCGCGATTTCTTCGAACTGGTGGCCAAAATGAAAGGCCAGGACGTGATTTCGCTGGGCGTGGGCGAACCCGATTTTGTCACGCCCTGGCATATTCGCGAGGCGGCGATCTTTGCCTTGGAAAAGGGCAAAACCTATTACACGTCCAATCTGGGCCTGATCGAGCTGCGTCGCGCCATCTCGACCTATGTGGCGGAGCATTTCAGCATCGCCTATCGTCCCGAAGATCAGGTGTTGGTCACCGTGGGGGTCAGCGAAGCCCTGGATCTGGCCTTTCGTGCCTTCTGCAATCCCGGGGACAAGGTGATGTTTCACCAGCCGTGCTATGTCTCCTATCATCCGAGCATCACGCTGGTGCATGGCCAGGCCATTGCGGTGCCGACCTACGCGAAGGACAATTTTGCCCTGACGACCGAGGCGTTGCGGGCAGCCTGGCAGCCAGGGGCGAAGATGCTGATGCTCAATCTGCCCTGCAACCCCACCGGGGGCACATGCAGTCTGGAGCAATTGCAACTGATCGCCGAGTTTTGCCGGGAAAAGGATCTGTTGGTGTTGAGTGATGAGATTTACTCCGAGCTCACCTTTGAGGGCGTGCACACCAGCATTGCCAGCCTGCCCGGCATGGCCGAGCGCACCATTTTCCTGCACGGTTTCTCCAAGGCCTTTGCCATGACCGGTTGGCGGATCGGCTACGCCTGCGGACCGGCGGTGCTGATCGATGCGATGATGAAAGTGCATCAATATTCCATGATGTGTGCCTCGATCATTGCGCAGGAGGCGGCTTTGGAAGCCTTGACCCACGGATGGGAGAGCGTGCTGAAGATGCGCGAACAGTATCATCGCCGTCGCGATTTGATCGTGCGACGCTTCAACGAAATCGGCCTCAAGTGCCACGCCCCGCGGGGATCCTTTTACGCGTTCCCAACCGTGAGTGACACCGGACTTGACGAAAAGACCTTTGCCACCGGTCTGCTGCAGACCGAGAAAGTGGCGGTGGTGCCCGGATCCGCCTTTGGTGAAAATGGCCGCGGCCATGTTCGCGCCTGTTTCGCCACCAGTTACGAACAATTGATCGAAGCTTGTGATCGCATCGAGCGTTTCGCCCAAACCATCCTAAAATGAATCGCATCGTTGCCATCGTCGGACGTCCCAATGTCGGCAAAAGCCGCCTGTTCAATCGCTTGGCGCGCAAACGCATTTCGATTGTGCATGACCAACCCGGCATCACGCGGGACGTCATTTCGGTGGAAATCGAGGACGGTAAATACACCCTGCTCGACACCGGAGGCATCGGCCTGACCGGCAATGATACAGCGGAAAGCATCACCAAGGCATCGGAGTTGCAGGTCGATTTCGCCATCGAGACGGCGGGACTAATCCTGCTGGTGATCGATGGTTTGGTCGGCGTGACCCCCCTGGACACCCGGATCGGGTCACGTTTGCGCCGCAGTGGACGCAAGGTGCGCCTGGTGATCAACAAGGCGGACTTTGATGACGACAAGATTGACCTGGCCGATTCCTACCGGCTGGGGTTGGGAGAGCCCCTCCGGGTTTCCGCTGAGCATGGCCGGGGTGAGGGTTACCTGCGCGAGGCAATTATGGAGGAATTGGGCCCGGAACCGGAAGTCGATGCAAGCAAGGCCGGCGAGGACAAACCCTTGTGCATTTGTTTCATCGGGCGGCCCAATGTTGGCAAATCCTCGATCAGCAACCGCCTGCTCAAAAGCGACCGCTTGATCGTGAGCGATGTGCCGGGCACCACCCGCGACGCGGTTGAGCTGGCGTTTTCCTTCAAGGCCAGGAACGGCAAGGAGTATCCCTTTCGGCTGATCGACACCGCGGGCATCAAGGCCTCGACCAAACTGGCGGCCCCGGTGGAATATTTTTCCCGCCTGCGTTCCCTCGATGCCATTCAGCGGGCCGAAGTGGTCTTTTTGGTGCTTGATGCCATCGAGGGAGTCACCCAGCAGGACCAGGCGATTGCCGGTGAGGCGATCAAGGAAAAGAAGCCCATCGTGGTCGTGGTGAACAAGTGGGATCTGGTCCACAAGGCCTTTGCGAATCCCGGAGGAATTCATGGCTTTGAAAGTGAACGCGATTATCGGGAAAAGTATGAACGGGCGGTTTTTGAGCGCCTGTTTTTCACGCCCGGGGCCCCGTTGGTTTTTGTCTCTGCCATGAGTGGGTATGAAGTGAGCCGCATGTTGAATGCGTCGGTCAAATTGCACCGCATCCTCGACACCAAGTTGCCCACGGCACGGCTGAACAAGCAACTCGGTTGGTTGACCGAGCGCACCCCGCCGCCTTCCATCGGTGGCAAGCGCTTCCGGATCTATTACGCGACGCAGATCGGCGTCCGTCCGTTTAGGATCAAAATATTCTGCAATCGGGACGACAAACTGTCGGAAAGTTATCGCCGTTACCTCGAAGCCGGCATTGTGGATGAATTCAATCTGCAGGGTTGTCCGGTATACTTTGAATTGGTGGGCAAGGAAAAGCACGAGGCCGGCACCCCCTACACGTCAAAAAACACCCTGATTAACCCGACGCCAAAATGGAAAGCGGCCGAGGAAGCCCGGTCCGATGAGATTTTTGATGATTGATGCGGGTCTGGAGCTTGCGACATGGGAGAGTCCGTGGCTCAACGTAAGGTTGTGAGCACCCTGAAGATTGTCTTTTTTGGTTCGGATCCCATCGCACTGCCGCTTTTGGCCTGGCTGGGAGGGGCGGGCAAGTCCGTGGGTGAAGTGGTGGCGGTATTCACCCAACCGGACCGGCCGGTGGGTCGGGGGCAAAAGGTCACGCCTAACGCGATCAAAGTCTGGGCGCAATCGCATGATCTGCCGGTTTATCAGCCGGAAAAGCTAACGACAGATACGCAGCAGACGCTGGCGGCGTTGCAGGCCGATGTCGCCCTGGTCATGGCATACGGGCACATCCTGAAACAGGATTTCATTGATACACCGCGCTTGGGCACGCTCAATTTGCACACGTCACTGCTGCCGCAATATCGGGGGGCCTCACCCATTCAGACAGCCATAGCGGCGGGGGAATCCGTCACCGGCGTCACGCTCATGCGCATCGTGCGGGAATTGGATGCGGGGCCGGTGGTGGCGGTGGAGCGCGTCGCCATCGATGCAATTGACACCGCTATGACGATTGAAACCAAATTGGCGGCAGCATGCGTGCCACTTTTGGCGCAACACCTGCCGGAACTGGCGGCGGAACGGATCGTTTTCCATGAACAGGCGCACAGTCAGGCCACTTACTGCCGACGGCTTACGAAAGGGGATGGGGTTTTGGATTTTTGCGTTCCCGCCACGGTTTTGGCCGCGCGGGTCAACGGTCTCTTTCCCTGGCCGGCCTGCACGATCACGTTGCAGGGGCAGCCGGTTAAATTAGGACAGGCCGACGTCATGGCCGGATCCGCGGCCCCGGGAGTTGTGATCGGCAGTGATCCCGCAGGTTTGTTGATTGGCACCGGGAGGGATCTCCTTCGTCTCCGCAAACTGCAGCGACCCGGAGGACGGATGTTGTCCGCGATTGATTTTATGCGGGGATGGCCGATCGAACCCGGCACCGTGGTGCCCTCCCAGCCGATGCCAAACTTGGTTTCCACCACTCCTTTTCGTCGGTAGGTCTTGTTTTCGCGATGAGTTTTTCCCATCCTGCCCCCATGTGGATACGCACCTCTCTCGGACTATTGCTGACGTCGGTCTGTGCCGTGGCGCAGGGCACCCCGATTCAATACGAAGTGGCCAACCTGCGTGAGGATGTGCGCGGACTGGTTCAAAAGGTAGGGGAGCTCAATCTGCGGGTTGAACAACTGGAAAGGGAAAACGAATCGCTCCGCAGCGGGGTCAGTTCGGCGGCCCAGTCCTTTGCAACCGTCACCCAATTGAATGATGCCGTGGCTGATCTCAACCGGATCATCAAGGCGGCGGATAGCAGTGCGAAAGGAGATGTGTTGCAGCAGGTGAATCAAAAGTTGACCGCATTGGCCAAGCAGACGAACGCCGCCATCGATTCCCTGGCCAAGGGAATGGCCCAACGTTCGGTCGTGCAGACCACCTTTTCAGACGATTTTTCCAAGGAAGGCGTCAGCTACACTGTCCAGAAGGGCGACACGATATCCTCCATAGCCCAAAAGAACGGCGCCCGCACCCAGGATATCCTGAATGCGAACAAAATCGCCGACCCGACCCGACTCCAGGTCGGGCAGACTCTCTTCATCCCGGTCCCCAAATAAATCTTCATGTCCGCTGCTTCCAAATCCCGTCTCGGCCGAGGGCTGGGTAGCCTGATAGCGAAGGCTGCCCCCGCACCCGCCACCCCCAATCCCGCCGGAAAACCAGCTGTTGTGCCCCCGCATCCCACCCCGGTCGGCGCGCCCGGTTATCAGGAAGTGGCCGTGCACCTGATTGAGCCCAGTCCGTATCAGGCGCGAAAAACCATCCCGCCCGACCAGTTGCGCGAACTGGCCGACAGCATTCGATCGGAAGGCCTGTTGCAGCCGATTGTCCTGCGCCAGACCGGGGATAAGTTTCAATTGATCGCGGGTGAACGCCGCTGGCGGGCATTTCAGGAACTCAAATTGAAGTCCATCCCGGCCCGGGTGGTGCAGGCCAGTGATGCGACCTCGGCTGCCTTGGGCCTGATAGAAAATCTACAGCGCGAAGGGCTTAATCCGATTGAGGAGGCCCATGGATATGCGAGTCTGATCCGTGATTTTGATCTCACCCAGGAGGCGGCAGCTGATCGCGTGGGCAAGGGCCGGGCCAGTGTCGCCAATTCACTGCGACTGCTTTCACTCGATGCCGAAACCCAGGGCTATTTGGGCAAGGGATTGCTCAGTGTAGGTCACGCCAAAGTTTTGCTCGGCGTCACCGATTTGGCCCAGCGCACCGTATTGGTCCGTCGCACCATTGAGGAGGGATTGAGTGTGCGCGGCACCGAGAAACTGGTGCAAATGGGCAAAACGCGCCCCGGCGGCAAAACGGGTCGTCGAAACAAGGCATTGCCGCCCAAGGAAGCTGAAGCCGTGGCCGAGATTGAAAAGAAGCTCGGATCTCACTTGGGTTCCCGGGTGGCCGTTTTGCACACACCCAAGAAGGGAAGGATAGTGATCGAATACCATGGCAACGATGACTTGCAGCGCGTTCTGCAAAAACTGGGGGTCGAACTCTAGGCCGATTGATTCCAGTATTTGCTTGGGGAGAGGGGATTTGGCGCATCCAGTGCACGCCATTGCGGGCGTCGCGCCTCTGGCAGCAAAGCCTTTAACCCTGCATTGACAAACCGCAGGTCAAAGGGATGCTATCACCCTTTATTATGAGTATTCTCCTCGGAGTTCTTACCTTTATCCTGATACTTACCTCGGTCATTTTGATTTTCCTGGTGCTGATGCAAAAGGCAAAATCGGACGGCGGAGTAGGGGCGGCATTGGGCGGCGGCATGACGGAATCGGCGTTTGGCGCGGATACCAGCAACGTGCTGAGCAAGGCCACCATCAATTTCGCCATCGCATTTTTTGTGCTGAGCTTCGTCCTGTATCTGGGCCACATTTATCAGCGCAACCATGTCGCTGCGAGCGATGATGTTCTGCCCACTATTTCGGCGCCGGCGACGGCTCCAACGGCGGCTCCGACCGCCCCGGCCACGGCGGAGCCCACTGCCACGGACACGACCGGGAAGAACTGACTGCCGTGGAAGGCATGGTCAATTGCCCGCCCGCCCGGTTTTGGCGGGCGTTTTTGCTGATAGGGTTCATGAGTCTGTCCCTCCATGCGGGCCCGGCGGCAAAGACGAACCGGGTGCCCACCGATTTTGCCAAGCAGGAAAATCCGGATCAGGAAAAAGGCGCCACGATCCTGCGGGAATTCAGGAATCTGGGCATCGCCGGTGACTATTATCTGGAATTTCAACTGCGGGTGTTGCCACGGCGTGGCGAGGAAACGGTCTTTGTGGGCCAATTGTGGGGCAGTCGCAATGTATTGGGCACCATTTCGCGGGTGGTCCTGGCAGACGGGCATGGCGGCCAAAGACAGCTGTTGATCCAAAACGGTCCCGAACCCATGGCTTGGGCCTGGCAAACCGGACAAACCGTCATGCCGGTTTCGTCCGTTGAACATCTGTTTGAACCCCTGCTGCCAGAAACCGAGCTCACCTTGTTTGACTTGCAGATGCCCTACCTGTTCTGGGACGATTTTGTCTTTGAGGGAGTGAGTAAAATCATGGGCCGGGCGGCCCACACCTTTTTGCTGCGTCCTCCACTGGACGCGGTTCCGGCCTATGCCTCGGTCCAGGCGGTGCGGGTGCAACTGGACACCCAGTTTCATGCCCTGGTCCAGTCCACCTTGTATAATGACGCCGTGCAGGCCGCCAAGACCTTGACCGTGCGCGACCTCAAGAAAGTCGACGATCAATGGATGGTGAAGGCGATTGACCTGCGCAATGAACTGACCCGTGACAAGACCCGCTTTCAAGTCACCAGAGCGGCGGTTAACCTGGATCTTAGCCCGCGCTTATTTGATCCCGGGACTTTGGGTGAAACCATCGCCCGCCCCACGAATCTGATTTCGTTGGGACCGTGAGCGAATCTAACCGGTTGGTTGGTCGCCAAGGTCAGGGCGGACAAGATCCAAAGGCGCTTACTTGAGCACCTTTTCGGTCTTGGGATCGAAGAGATGCACCTTGTCCATTTGCAGGGTGATCTGCACTTTCTGTCCGACATCAAAGCGGTCTGAAGCACGCACCCGGGCGATGAAGGAATGCGCTCCGGTATCAAGGTAAAGATAGGTTTCCGCCCCCATTGGTTCGGAAACCTCGACGGTGACCTCAATGGTATGGGCAGGATTGGGAGAGGCGAGGTTCAGCGTGTCTTGGGCATCTTCCGGGCGGATACCAAAGACGATGTCCTTGTCGATGTAGTTGGTCGCTTTGGCAGCCAGTTCATCGGTCAACTCCGCTACAATCGGCGTGCCGCGGGCATTGGTTTCGACAAATTGCACATGATTGCCCGAACGCTTGAGCGTGCCCTTGAAAAAATTCATCGGCGGAGAACCAATGAAACCGGCCACAAACATGTTTTCCGGGTGATTGTAGAGTGCCAGGGGTTGGGCGACCTGCATGATGTCGCCGTCCTTCATCACGCAAATGCGGTCGCCCATGGTCATGGCCTCGACCTGATCATGCGTGACATAGATCATGGTGGCGCCTAGCCGGGCATGGAGCTTGGAAATTTCCGTGCGCGTGGAGACGCGCATCTTGGCATCGAGATTGGACAGGGGCTCGTCGAAGAGGAAAACCTTTGGTTTGCGGACAATCGCACGGCCGACCGCCACGCGTTGGCGTTGACCACCGGACAGTGCCTTGGGCCGACGATCGAGCAATTGTTCGAGACCCAGCATTTGCGCTGCCTCCCGCACGCGGGAGTCGATTTCCTTCTTGGGGAATTTACGCAGCTTCAGGCCGAAGGCCATGTTGTCATAAACCGACATGTGCGGGTAGAGCGCGTAATTTTGAAAGACCATCGCGATATCACGGTCCTTGGGCAGCACATTGTTGACCACCTTGGCATCGATGCTGATTGAGCCGCCGGTGATGTCCTCAAGCCCTGCAATCATCCGCAGGGTGGTGGATTTACCACAACCGGAAGGGCCCACCAACACCATGAACTCCCGGTCCTCGACTTCCAGGCTGATCCCCTTGACCGCCGTAACGCCGGGACCGCTTTTTTCAGGATAGGTTTTTACCAAATTATCAATTACAACACGCGCCATGGAGGGGAAAATTACGAGGTTTGGAGTCTCCGCGAAAATCAGGCAATCTCCCAACGAGTCAATGCCATAGCACGGGATTTTTTTAACATTGCCGCGTCGGCCCCCTTCAGACTGCGTATGACACATCCCCTCAGCTTCGCTCACCATGGCCACACGACCGAATATTTCCACTACACCCGTCACTTTCGATTTACCCTTGGATTTGTTGGCCAAGATCGAGGCTTGTCGTAAAACTTTGGGCAGTGGGTCGGCCAGCGCCGTCATCCGGGCGGCATTGGAGCGTTTTGATTTTGCCGCCTGCCAACCCCAAGTCACCCCGCACCGCCAGATTTCAGTGCGCCTGAGTCTGGAACAACGCACCACGCTTAAACGCTTTGCCAAAATCAAGGGCGTTAGCGTGGGCGAATTGCTGCGGATGGCGGTGGAGGATCTGCCCAGGACAAAACCCAAGGTGAAGCCCCCGGTCGCCAAGCGCGCCAAAAAAGCGAGCAGATAGAAAGCGGGCGCCGTTATCCGTCGAAAATTCAGGCAGGCACGATCTGACGCGCCAGCGGGTTTTGACACGCAGTGTGCTTGCCAATAGCCACGCGCGTGTCCTTTAGTTTCCCCGAAAATCCGCCATGACCACACCATTGCCACTTTCCAGCTGGGCTCAGAATATCTCGCCGTCACCGACTCTGGCCGTGGACGCCAAAGCCAAGGCCATGACCGCCGCGGGTGAGGACGTCTGCGGATTCGCCGCCGGAGAACCCGACTTCGACACGCCGGAACACATCAAGGCAGCATGCGTGGCGGCACTTAAAGAGGGGAAAACCAAATACGCTCCCACGCCCGGTATCATGCCCCTGCGGGAGGCAATCGTGGGCCAGTATGCAGAAGATTATGGATACAAAATCAACCCGAACCAAGTGGTGGTGTCACCCGGGGGAAAGTTTTCCTGTTACCTGGGTATCCTGGCTGTGTGTTCACCCGGTGATGAGGTGATTATCCCGGCCCCGTATTGGGTGAGTTACCCGGAGATGGTGAAGCTGGCTGGCGCCACCCCCAAGTATGTGCTGTGTGACGACACGACCGAATTCAAGCTCACGCCAGCGCAATTGACCGCAGCCATCACACCCAAAACACGCATGCTGGTCATCTGCAATCCCTCCAATCCCACCGGGGTGGTTTACACCCGGGCCGAAATGGCAGCTTTGGTCGAGGTCGCAGTGCAGCATAATCTCTATATCCTGTCGGACGAGATGTATGAGCGGCTGATATATGATGATGCCAAACCCACTTGCATCGCCACCCTTTCGGCCGAGGCGGAGGCCCGCACGATAGTGGTGGCTGGATTTTCCAAGACCTATGCCATGACCGGCTGGCGCATCGGCACCACCGTGGCACCGGCCCCGATTGCCAAGGCCATAACGGAAATGCAGAGTCAGATGTCCTCCAATGTCACCACCTTTGCCCAATACGGCGCATTGGCCGCGCTGATGGAAAAGGACAAGACCAGGGCAGCCGTGGCCCTGATGCTCACCGCCTTTGATCGGCGTCGCAAATTCCTGCATGCAGAGCTGAACAAGATTTCCGGGATCATCTGTCTGCGCTCACAGGGGGCATTCTATCTTTTCCCCAATATTTCCAGTTTTGGTCTGAAGGCTGCCGATTTCTGCACCCGTCTACTGGAAACGGAAAAAGTTGCCGCCGTGCCCGGCAGTGCCTTTGGCGCCGAGGGTTATCTGCGGCTCAGCTACGCCACCTCCGACGACATCATCGCCCGCGGCGTAGAGCGGTTGGCCCGTTTTTGCGCAACGCTCTAGATCCTGCCGGGTTTCTAACTCAGGCTGTTCAAATCAAACCCGGGCGACCGTGTAGTGGGGATCGTCGGCCATCACCTCGATGTCCACCAGGGTGCCCGCTTGCCGCAACATGGCGCGGCAATCCGGGGACAGATGGCGCAGATGCAGGGTCTTGCCCAGCTTGCGATAGCGTTCGGCCAGGACATTGAGCGCCTCCAGGCCAGACAGGTCACAGACGCGGGATTCGCGAAAGTCCACCACCACATTTTCCGGATCGCCGGCCGGATCAAAACGCTCGGAAAATTCGCGGACCGAGCCAAAATAGAGCAGGCCCTCCAAGGTGTAATGACGTTCGTTGGGCTCGTCCTTGGTGCGGTTGATCTGCACGTGCTTGGCACTTTTCCAGGCAAAGACCAGGGCCGAGACAACGACACCGACCAACACCGCGATGGCCAGATCGAAGACCACGGTCACACCAGTCACGATGGCAATGACCAGGATATCGCTCTTCGGGGCCTTGCCCACCGTGTTGAATGTCGCCCATTCAAAGGTGCTGATGACGACGATGAACATCACGCCGGTCAGAGCCGCAATGGGGATGCGGTCGATCAGGGGCGCGCCCACGAGAATAAAGAGGATCAGGCAGATGGCGGCGGTGAAACCCGACGTGCGACCCCGGCCACCGGAACGAATGTTGATCAGGGTTTGGCCAATCAACGCACAGCCACCCATGCCCTTGAAGAATCCCGCCACCATGTTGGCAAAACCCAGCACGACAGCCTCACGGTTGCCGCGACCCCGGGTCTCCGTGAGTTCGTCCACGAGTTGGACGGTCATCAGGGATTCAATCAAACCCACGGCGGCCAGAATCACGGCATAGGGGAATATGAAATTCAAGGTGTCCCAGGTGAAGGGCACCCGGGGCAGATGGGGGAGGGGAAAACCCCCGGCCACCGAGGACAAGTCGCCGACAGTCTGCGTGTTGACTCCGGCCATGACCACGCCGGTGATGATCAGGATGGCAGCCAGGGAGGAAGGGATGACCTTGGTGAGTTTGGGCAGATAATGGATGATGAGCATGGTCAAGGCGACCAAACCCAACATCGTCCACAGCGCCGGGCCTTGCAGCCAATCACCCACGACGGCGCCACGGCGTTCCTTGAACATGCCGAATTGGGCGAGGAAAATCACCACCGCCAGGCCATTCACGAAGCCCATCATGACCGGATGTGGCACCAGCCGGATGAATCGGCCCAAACGCATCCAGCCAATTATCAGTTGAATTGCGCCCATCAGAACGACCGTGGCCAACAAATATTCGAGCTCTGCACCGGGCCCGCCCCGCACATTGCCTTCCATGACCAGGGCCACCATGACCACCGCAAGGGAACCGGCGGCCGCCGAGATCATGCCCGGACGTCCCCCGAACACCGAGGTGATCAGGCATACGATAAAGGCGGCATACATGCCCGTGAGCGGTGGCACGCCCGCGACGAAGGCAAACGCAATGGCCTCGGGCACAAGTGCAAGCGCCACCGTCATGCCGGAAAGCACATCGTCCTTCAGGTTGCCGCGTTTTTTGACAAAGGGATTTTTCATGGATGTAAATGGTGACAAAAAAGGCGTCGACGTGGGGTCGACGCCTGAAAATAGAGATACTGGTTTCACCGATGCCCGCCGGAGCCGGCAGCTGCGAAGCGGTGAGAAAGGGTATGGCCGGTGTCCGGTGCAACCTAAAACCCCTAGGATGGGCTCCCGAACTAATACCCCCTAGCGAAAACGATTCATTCCCCGGTCACACGGCATGTTCACTCGCCATATGCGATCCCTAGAACAGACTTTGCAGCATGAACAGTCGGGAACGGATTCTGGCCACGATTCGTCACGAAGAACCAGATCGTGTGCCCATATCCCCGCGGGTCTGGGCGTGGTTGTTGGCCGAGCATGGCAGTCAGAACCTGGCCACGCATTTGCGGGTTTTCCCCGATATGGATCAGATGCAGCCGTGTGACGACGGCACCTTTAACCCGCTCGATGCGTATCCGGATGCTTATGCAATTCCTCAGGTGAGGGTGGAGCAAAGCAAGTATCAGGAAGGCGACTTTACCGTGGTTGAGCGCACTTTCCTCACACCGGCGGGCAATCTATCCGACCGGATCATGATTCCGCCTCCGGGTCGTGAATTTGGCGTTAACCCCAATCCTGTGCGCACGGAATATCTGGTCAAGGAACCGGCTGATTTGCCGGCCCTGCGCTATGTGCTCCCACCCATCAACACCAACTACGATTTTCTCACCGGACTGCAGCGACAGATGGGCGACCACGGCTTCATGCAGATCACGGTGCGCAGCGCCCTCGACCACAACGCCGGGCATGCCAGGGACATGGCGGAGCTGATGGTGGATTACTACGACAACCGGCCGTTTTTCGACGAACTGCTGGATATTTTTCATCAACGCTCCCTGCAGCAGATCAAGGCGGCCCTCGAGGGCGGGGCGGAGTTTATCTTCGGGACCTGGTATTTTGCCTCCCTGTCGGCCGGTTGGTCACCGGCCATCTTCAGTGAAGTCTTCGTTCCGCAAATCCGGGAGCATGTGGAACTGACCCATCGCTACGGGGCAGGCTACAACTATTACGACGATGGCCGCCTGGCGCACACCATGGGAATGATTGCGGCGACCGGAGTGGATGTTTTGGAGACTTGCACCCCGGCTCCCACCGGAGATTTCGACCTGCACACCGCCAAGGAAACCATCGGCACCAAAACGACCCTCAAGGGCTACATTGATTTGCTCCACGTGGTGAAGGAAGGCACCCCGACACTGATCGATCACGCGGTGAAAACCGCCATGGAGATCGGAAAACCCGGTGGCGGTTTCATTATTGGCAGTTCCGACAGTTTCCGCGAAGGCACGCCGCGTGAAAACATCGCGGCCTATTTTGCGGCATGTCACCGCCATGGTCGTTATTGAAGCGAAGTGACTGGCCAAGGCCGTGGTGATCATGCCTTGCGTGAATCGGGTTGGCCGGGTGTATTTAGATGTGGTCAAGAAACCTTCTTCAGGTTGGTCCGCAACTCTCGCTCGTCGGTTGAGCGATGGCTTGACGCTGCTGGCGATTCTGCTGCTGCCCTTGTTGGGTTGGCTCTGGTCCGGTCGGGACTGCGTCCGCATTTTCCAATTTCCGCCAGTGCTGGATATACCCACTTCTTACCTGCACTTTTCCAGGATGGCGATGACGGCAGTCATGCTGGCCCTGCTGGCGGTGGTCGCCCCCTGGTTTTTCCGGCGGAGGTTGGTGGCATTCGGTTTGCGATGTGCGACCCGGAACCGGTTTGAGTTAGTTGCGCACAAATTCCCGTGGTGGGGCTGGCTCGCACTCGGCTGGACCCTGGGCTGGTGGGCACTGGCGTGGCACCGCTGGACTTGGTTTGCGGAAATACAGCGTTTCACCTTTTTCCCGCTTTGGGTCGGTTTTATTGTGGTCGTGAGCGGGCTGACGCAGCGACGCACCGGACAATGCATGATGCGCACCAAGCCCGGTCAATGGTTGGCGCTGTTTGGCCTGAGCGCGGTGTTTTGGTGGATATTCGAATGGCTCAACCGCTTTGCCGGCAATTGGCACTATCTGGGCGTGGAAGATTTTGGCGCGTGGTCGTATGCCTTGCACGCCACGTTTTGTTTCTCGACCGTCTTGCCCGCCGTGGCTGTCGTGGCCGAATGGCTCGGCACCCATCCGACCTGGCTGCACACCGCTTCGCGCGGACCGGTCTGGTCCTGGTTGCTTGCGCGAGGCACCGGGCCACTGTTTTTTTTGGGCGGAGTCGGAGCCCTGCTTGGCACGGGTATTTGGCCCAATCTGTTTTATCCTGCTTTATGGACTGCCCCACTGGCCCTTTTGCTGGGTTTGAGCCTGTGGCGAGGACAGTCGGCATTGGCTCGTGAAATGGCGCGGGGAGACTGGCAACGAGC
>JAIPJW010000048.1 GCA_021734075.1 Cephaloticoccus sp. | reverse complement strand
GGTGAAGGATCAGGCGCGAGGCGAGGCGGAACAAAAATTGCAGGAAATTCAACGCAAGAACAACGAACTGCAAAGTTTTGAGGCCAACACCCGCAACTTGCTGCAGCAGCGTTTCCAGAATTTCAAGACGATCATGCTGGAAGAAATCAGCAAGATTGCCACTGACATCGCCAAGGCCAAGGGAGCCAAATTGCTGTTGGACAAGTCCGGCCCCAATCTCCTTGGAATTTCCAGTGTGATTTATTCCGATGCCGCCATGGACATCACGCCGGAAGTGGAGACCGAGATCAATCGGGGTCGCAAGTCCTCGGGTTCTTCCGCCGACACGAAGAGCGATGGATCTCCCAAGATCACGGTGCCGATGGGTAAGTAAGCCCACTTAGCCGATATTTCCTGCCCCGCCTACCTTCTAGTATGGCGGGGCTTTTTGTTTTGTGACATTGCACAGTAAAAACGAAAGTGTCAGATACTCAATCCATGCAGGTTGCCTTTACCCCCGCTGAACTCATCCCGATTGTCGGGGCAACTGGCACGCGTGGTGCAACTTCAGCCGCGATCACGGGGTTGGCCTCACTGGAAAATGCCGTGCCGGGCGACCTGGCTTTTCTGGGGAATGCAAAATATCGGTCCCAGGTGGCAATGACCAGGGCATCAGTGGTGCTTCTGCCCAAGGATTTCGACGGTGCCCCGTCCGATAATCAACTTTATCTGCTCGTGGATAATCCCTCGGTGGCGCTGGCACAGGTATGTGCCCGGATCGAGCAGAAATTGTGGCCCAAACCCTCTCCAGGAATTCATGCCAGTGCAGTGATTGGAGCCGGTGCCCAGGTGGCAGCGACCGCGACGATCGGTCCCTTGTGCGTGATTGAGGCCGGTGCGGTGGTGGGAGAAAGGACCCATTTGCAGGCGAACGTTTTCGTGGGCCAGAATGCGAAAATCGGCGATGATTGCTGGCTGATGCCCGGGGTATGCCTGAGCGCGGAATGTATTCTCCAAAACCGGGTGCGACTGCATGCGGGGGTGGTGGTGGGTTCCGACGGTTTTGGTTATGAATTTGTCGCCGGCCGGCATGAAAAAGTGCCTCAAGTGGGAAATGTGCTGATTGAAGATGACGTGGAGATTGGTGCAAACAGCACGCTCGATCGGGCTCGCTTCAGTCGCACCGTGATCGGAACAGGCACCAAAATAGACAATCTGGTGCAAATCGCCCACAATGTCATTGTGGGCAAACATTGTATCCTGTGTGCGCAAGTGGGCATATCCGGTAGTGCGGTTTTGGAGGATTATGTAATCCTGGGCGGGCAGGCCGGTGTGGCCGGTCATATCACCGTGGGCAAGGGGGCAAAGTCTGGGGGACGTGCGGGTATAACCTCCGATGTGGAACCGGGGAAATTTGTGAATGGCTATCCGGCCATACCCTACATGCTCGAACGTCGGTTGCAGGTGCTACAGCGGCGCCTGCCAGAATTATTCAAGCGCGTCGATTCATTGGAGGGGAAGTAGGAGAATTGTCTTCCGCCAAGAGGCTGGGAGACCAAAGCTGCCGCCATGATCGAATCGCGACTCAAGATACTCGCAGGGAATTCCAATCGGGCCTTGGCGGAGGAAATCTGCCACTCGATCGGGGAACCTTTGGGCGAAGCCACGGTGACCAGTTTTCCGGATGGAGAGACTTTCGTTAAGATCAACGAAAACATCCGGGGCAAAGATGTTTTCATCATTCAATCAACCTGTCCGCCGACAAATCATCACCTGATGGAATTGCTGATCATGATCGATGCCGCCAGACGGGCATCGGCCCAGCGGATCACGGCCGTGTTGCCTTTCTATGGGTATGCCCGACAGGACCGCAAGGACCAGCCCCGGGTCCCAATCACCGCCAAATTGGTGGCCAACCTGATCGTCGCGGCTGGAGCCTCGCGCATTCTCACGATGGATTTGCACAGTCAGCAAATTCAGGGTTTTTTTGATATTCCCGTAGATCATCTCTATGCCTCGCCGGTGTTTTTTGAATACCTTGCGCAGCAGAAGCGCGACCGGCAGTTGGTGGTTTGTTCGCCGGATATCGGAGGCATGAAGATGGCCGCAGCCTATGCAGATACGATGGGAGCAACCCTGGTCATGGTGGCCAAAAAACGCAAAAGTGCCACTTCGGTCGAAGCCTTGAGCCTGGTCGGTGAGGTTGATGGCTGTGATGTGCTGCTGGTTGACGATATTACCGAGACCGCCGGCACCTTGACCGCCGCGGCCAAAATGCTTCGCGATCAGGGTGCGCTGAGTGTGCGAGCGGCCGTCAGTCACTGCATATTAAATGAGATCGCGATCAAACGGCTGCAAACCGGATTGCTCGATGAGGTGATCACGACAAATTCCACCCCGGTCAACACCCATGGTCTGCCCATCAAGGTCTTGAGCATCGCCCCGTTGCTCGGCAAAGCCATTGTAAGAATTAACAGCAATGAAAGTGTGACCGGTCTTTTTGAAATCAAGGGTTTCTAACCGGAACCAATGGTCCGGGATCGAGTCGTATTGCTTCTCCAGTTCATCTAATTTAACATGTTATGAAACATAAGCTTGTATCAGGTATATGCCTTACTGCCTTGTTGGGATGGGGTGCGACATTGTTGGTGGTCGCCCAGAACACAACTGCCACCGCCTCCAAACCCGTTTTGCGGGTTGATGATTCGGCGGTAAGCAAGGATCCGAGTGCGGTTGTGACCAGTTATGCCGATGTTTTGGAGGCCGTGCAACCCGCAGTGGTGTCCGTTTATTCTACAAAAATCATATCCTCACGCGTAGTGGATGATCCCATCGCCCAATTATTCGGTGGCGGCCCGGGACGGAGCCGGGAACGCAAGGAGGAGGGACTGGGATCAGGCGTCATCGTGACCAAGGATGGTTACATTATCACCAACAACCATGTGGTCGAAGGGGCGGATGAATTGAGTGTTTTGCTGCCCGACGATCGTGAATACAAGGCAACCCTGATCGGCAGTGATCCAAAGACGGACATCGCTGTGATCAAGATAGAAGCGGAGAATCTGCCCGTTGTCACCTTGACCGACAGCGACAAGTTGCGAGTGGGGGATGTGGTCTTCGCGGTCGGCAACCCATTGGGCGTGGGTCAGACTGTGACCATGGGTATCGTCTCGGCCAAGGGGCGCAACAAGCTGGGCTTGTTGGAAAATGTGGGGGGCTATGAGGACTTCATCCAAACCGATGCGGCCATCAACATGGGAAACTCGGGCGGAGCCCTGGTGGATGCCAAAGGACGCCTGATTGGTATCAACAGTGCTATTGTCTCAACGACCAAAGGCAACATTGGCATAGGATTCGCGATTCCGGTAAATCTGGCGGCATCGATCATGCACAGTCTGATCGAAACCGGCACGGTGGCCCGGGGATATCTAGGGGTCACTTCCGAGACGGTAACGGCGGAATTTGTCGAATCGCTCAATTTGCCCAAAGCCACAAAAGGCGTGGCGATCACGGATATAACCCCGAATGGACCCGCCGCCAAGGCAGGCCTGCAGCGGACTGATGTCATCTTCGGAGTCGATGAGCGCTCGGTATCCTCTCTGGAGGATTTGCGCTTGATCATTGCCCAGTCGATTCCCGGTTCAAAGGTGAACCTGCACTTGATCCGGGACGGAAAGAAACTTTCAGTGGAAGTGACCTTGGGGAATTTGGCTGAGCGTTCCAACGAATTACTGGCAGGTGTGGAAGCCGGTCCGCTTGATGCTGAAACCCGTCGTCGGCTGGGCCTGGACTCTAGAGTGACTGGGCTCGTGATAACGAATGTGACCGATGATTCGCCCTACGCAGGTTATTTGGTGCCCAACATTGTGATCGTGGAAATCAACCGCACCGCAGTATTGGATGTGGTCAGCGCCAAGACGCTCTTCCGTGAAGGACGCAACCTGTTGCTGGTCTACTATCGCGGTCAATATCGCTATCTCACTGTCCGGGTCAACTAAACGGGCCTGCCCGGGCCCGAGGTTTATCTCCGTGGCGGTTGACCGGCTATGCCGCAAATCAGGGCGGCGGATCGAGAAAGTAAAATCATTTTACGCCAGAACCCGAAGTGTGCATGTTACGTGAATGTCCACCGCCATAGTGCCACTCGAAGATGATGTTGGGGACGTTCTGGAAAAGGCCATGAAATGGTCAGGGCTAACGGTTGAGCAGGTCGCCGCTTCCGCCAATATTGCCCAATCCCGCATTCTTGATGCCATCGATTATCGTAGTGACCTGACACCGGTAGAGTTGTGCCGTTTGTCGGCAGTATTACATCTGAACGATGTTGGGCTGTGTGCGTTGGGTAACCAATCCTACCCCATACCCGCTTGCCCCGGTTTGCCGTTTGTGGTGCACCCATTGCGGATGTCCCATGGCGTGGGAGTGGCAAACGCTTATGTGGTTTCCGCTCCCGGTTCCAGCCATGGCATCCTTTTTGACACAGGACCCAACTTGGTGGCTTTGTTGCAGGACTGGCCCGTGACCATCAAACACATTGATGCGGTATTTTTGACGCACATTGAGGGTGAACACACCGGGGGGCTGTGCGATGTGGTGGATTATTTTGGCATTACCCGGGCATATGTGCCCGAAGGATGCCAAGCCCCATGCGGCGATGCATTCACGGAAGGCGAAACACGACAATGGGATCCTTTTTCCGTCCAGGCATACAGCACACCGGGTCATGCTTCAGCCCATAATTGCTATCGCGTGATATCCATGCGGACTTCGGCGAAACCCGTTGAATTGTTGATTGCGGGCGATTTGATTTTTGCCGGATCAGTCGGGGGTTCTTATTTCAGTGGGAGAGTGCACCAAGAGCAGTTGGCCCGGATTGTCGGCCTGTGTGCCAAAAACACGGTGATTGCAGCAGGTCATGGCCCGTTAACGACCTTGGCTCACGAACGCCGCTTCAACCCGTTTCTGGTCTGATTATCGGCACAATCCCAGGGGATTTAATGAATGGTCGGGGCGGGGAGATTCGAACTCCCGACCTCTACGTCCCGAACGTAGCGCTCTACCAGGCTAAGCTACGCCCCGATACCAGTTTCATTCCCCGGATTCAACCCCGAGGAAGGCGGAGCAAACTTGAGTGCCTTGATCACCGCAAACAAATATTATTAAAAGTGAAGCAAGGTGGGTGCCGCGGGTCGGGAGGACACAAAAAAGCCCGGTTTGCACCGGGCTAGAATGACTAAGGGAGTAAACTGAACATTCAGCGTCTGGTTTCAGGCAAGGCAACCGGCATTTGCGCCATGCCGCTATTTTCTGCCCGCATGATGACGTTCTCGGTCTTGCGCTGAATTTCAAGCTCGGCATTTCGTTTGTCAATGCGGCCTTGTTCCACCTGTTTGGATAGCACAAGCACCTCGCTATTCAAAGCCTCCTTGGCCTTGTGTAGATTATCCAATTGGATTTCCAGGGCGGAAATCTCCCGGGATAATTTATCGGCCTCGGCGTTGTAACCATCAGTGGTTTCCTGGATTTCGCGGCCTTCAGCTTCCCATTTGGCGATACGTTCGGCTTCCTTGGCTGCGGCTTCAGCTTCACGCTCGGCCGTCCGCTTGGCGGCATCCTGGCGTGCCTGTTCCTCAATCATAGCCTTTCGCTCTTCTTCCTTTTGCTTTTCCACCGCGATCTGCTCCTTGCGCGCGCGCTCCTTGATCTCAGCCTCTTTGGAGTGGGCAAGATAGAAGAACGTGAAGACAAGTAGCATCACGAAGGGAACGATAAAATATAGCCACTTTTTCATGTGAGGTGTAGTTTGGAGAGTAGGATTAGGAATTGCGCTTCGCGGCTTCAGCCGCGGCTTTGGCGGCTTTGGCCCGGGCTTCGTCAGCCGCGATGATCTTTTGAATGACTTGAGTCAGGCTGTTTTGGTTGGACTCAGCTTTGAGCACGTATTCACGCAGGAAGGACTTCTCCCCAATCAGGAATTTTTTGCGGTCTTCCAATTTGGCAATTGCATCCTGTTCAGCTTTGACGTCCTCGGCCAATCGGGCGGACTGGCGAGCAAGCTTTTCCTTGTCACGGAAGGCCTTTTGACTGGCTTCCTTGGCAGCTTGACGCTCTTCGCGATCCTTCTGCTTCTGGGCTTCCCGGGCCTCGCGCTCAGCTTTGCGTATCGCCTGATTGGCCACGGCCTCTTGAATGGCCTTGGCCCGGTCATTGGCCTCCTGCTCAAGTTTCTGCTGCTTCTCGAGTTTGATTTGTTGAGCGATCGCGGCCTGTTTGGCGTCGTATACGGAACTGAAGTTCCACCAGAATCCAAAGAAGATCAGCATCGCGAGGACGGGAAAAATGACGTAGGCTTTCTTCATAAAATAAGTGTGTAAGTTATGCTGGTTTTAAATTTTATACTAAAGTGAAGGTGTTAATCGGGTAATCAGGCTGCTTTGGCTTTTTGGCCGTTCTCGCGTTCCTTGATGGCATCCTCGATCGCTTGCTTGAGGCGGGGGAGTTGGGAATCCTGGGCATCTTCATACTCCGCGGCTTTGTCGACTGCGACCAAGGCCTCCTCAAATTTCAGCAATTCATAGCAAAGATAAGCCTTGAAGTAGTAAACCCCGCCTGGCTTTTCCAAGCCACCCTTGGCCAAGGCTTGATTCAAATATTTGTAGGCCTCGTTGGTTTGATTCAGGGAGTAGTAGATTTGGGCAATTTGATTGTCCAGCTGCCCGGCCTTGGGGAAGGTCTTGGTTGCCTCCTTCAGCACTTCGATGGCCTTGAACTCGTTGTTGATTTGCAGATACGAGTAGGCCAGTAATTCCCACTTCTTGATATCCTGTTCAATTGCGCCACTGCGCAGCCCACTGTAGAGCAACTCGGTGGCCTTGCCGAATTGGCCGATGTTAAAATAAATGCCGACGAGATTGTAGTTGTCCTTGGGAGTGTTCATGAAGCCCAGGCTCTGGGCGCGCTCAATGGTTACGATGGCTCGCAGGTTGTATTCCAAGGCAGCTTCCGGATTTTTGGTTTCGACGGCCAAGTTGGAGTAAGTGCCCATCAACTGTTGCCAATAGGAATTCTTTGAGGGGTATTGTTTGACCAACAGCTCGAGAATGTCCGCGGTTTTTTTCAAATCACCTTCGGTTTGCAAGGTTGCCAAAAGGATGACGTAAAAACCTTCCTTGGGATACAACTCAGCAGAAAGTGCCTCATAAACCTGCTCCTGGGTCTTTTTCAGCAAGGCCTTGTCGATGTTGTTGGCATCAATGATAGCCCGGTTGTATAGCAAGGATACGTAAAACATCCGACCATCCTGGGTGGGTGCCGGGTTCTTTTTCAGCCAGAGCTCTATGAAGTTTGTGGCCCGAGTGAAGTAGTCTTTTTGGACACTGGGAATTTTGGTGGTGGTGGCTTCCTGATAGAACAACTGGGCGAGGTAATAAAGGCGTTCCAACTGTGACTTGGGCTCGAAATAGCCAAAGGTTTCACCCAGCTGATAGGCTCGTTCCATCGGCACGAGGGAGAGTCCATAATCTCCCTTTTGCAGGTAGAGCTTGGATAAAATGTCATTAATGAACGCCTGGTCGTAGCTGTTTGGGGCAGCATAACGCAGCATGCTGTTGAGCAGGGTGATGGCCCCGTCCCAATTTTTGGCGTCAATGAACGGTTGCAACTTGCCCAAGTCTTCTGCGGCACGCTCGGAAGGCTGCGCGCGATTGCGTTCCTGGGCAGGCGACGACAAGGCCATGCCCAGGGACAACATGACCAAAAACACGAGGCGTTTGCAGCTGGTGGGCGAAAGGGAAAACATGTTTGAAGAGCGGTTCACCATGGGAATTATTCGTCGTTCAGTGTGAATACGATGGGAACCTGCATACGAGTGTTGACGGCACGTCCACCCTTGCGACCGGGACGGAATTTCCACTTGCTGACGGCCTGGACTGCAGCCTGTTCGAATTCGCGCTGGGTGGAACGAACCGCAAAGGCGTTACGTGAGTCGCCGTTGGTATCGACAATGAATTCAACCACGACCTCGCCTGTTATGCCGGCACGGCGCATTTCAAAGGGATATTGGGGGCGGGCCCGAAATTTGGGCATGGGAACTTGATCCAGTTTGCTGATATCGAAAACCTCGATGCCCTTGCCCAAGCCCGTTTGACGTGCGGTCGGGATGGAGATGACCCCGGTGGTGGGTTTCATATTTTCCGGAGGCGGCGGCTGAATGGGCTGCACGAAAGAATCCACCGTGACCAATTGTGGCACATCGGTCTGCATTGGTGGGGCAAAATCCACCTGTTCCGCGGGTTCATCGGTTTCAATGACTTCCTCTGGCTCAATCTCCAGTTCAGGCATTTCCATCAATTCAATGGTGGGTGGTTCCTCGACCGGCGGTGGCGGTTTGGGTTTGTCCTTGATGAACGAACTACCGAAAACCGCACCATGCAACAGGGCGGAGGCAAGAATACCAATGATTAGATCCCGACGCATGATAAAATAGAGATTATGTGGAGGTTACCTTCCAGTGGGACGGACGCGGGTTTCGACGGAGACCTTTTTGATGTTGGCCTTGCGCACCTCATCCAAGACGCGAACTGCCACCCCGAATTTTGCCTTGTCGTCGGTTGTGATCAAAACCCGCGGTTCGGCGATTTGGGCGGCATAGTTTTCCAACTTCGGTTTCACTTCCTTAAGGTCGATGAGTTCAGTGACCTTGTGATAGGTCCAATAGCAGTTGCCTTGTTCCGATACCTGTAAGGTAACGGTTTCATCCTCAGGAGGTTGCGTGGATGATGGTGGCTGTGCCACCGGTAAATCCACCGGAAGGGATTGGATTTTATCCAGTGAAAGAATGAAAAGAGTGAAAGTGGCCAGCAGGAAGAAAATCACGTCAATGAGAGGAATAATCTCAATGCGTGCCTTCTTTTTGCCTTCATCGACGAATTTGGAACCGGAGCCAGCCATGGATTTAAAAATCTAAGTTGGGAAAGAGGGAGAGTGTGGTCAACCACTGCCGGTGGCAGTGGCAGGACGCACTTTGGTTTCGATCAAGACCTTTTGGATGCCAGACTTACGCACCTCGTCAAAAACATATACCGCTTGACTGAAGTAGGAGTTTTCATCGCCGTTAATCAGGATCTTGGGATTGGCTTCACTAACCTTGTAAGCTTGGAGCCGGGCCAGAAATTCATCCAGTGTGACGGGATCCTGATCCCAAGCCAAGGTGCCTTCGGCGGTGACAGTGATGGTGACCGAGCCCGCGGGATCACGGGGTTCGCCGGTATCGGAATTGGGCAAACTGACCGGCAAGCCATTGGACTTGTTCAGCGAAAGCGTGAACAATATGAAGGTGGCCAGCAGGAAGAAAATGACGTCGATGAGGGGAATGATCTCAATACGAGCTTTTTTCTTTCCACCGCCGCCATGTGAGCCTGTTCCTGCCATGAGATTTTGGGTTCTAGATTAATTACGACGCAGTCGTGATTTTCTTAGGGAGAATCAATGGGTGGAAGAACCTTCGGTCTTTTGGGTGATCAAATCGAGGGCATTGGCTGCATCACTGACCTCATGCTTGGCTTCTTCGGTGCGGGCGTTCAAGTAATTGAAGGGGAGTAGGCCGGCCACCGCGATGGCCAGACCGCACATGGTGGCAATTAGCGCTTCACCCACACCACCGGTGATAGCGCCGGTGCTGGAGGAGATATCGCTGGTGCCCAAGGCGGCGAAGGTCTTCATCATGCCGGTCACAGTGCCCAACAAGCCCAGCAAAGGAGCCGCGGTGATGACCGTGTCGAGGGTTGCCATACCCTGACCGAAGCGAGTTAGCTCCTGGTTGGAGGCGCGCATGAAGGCATTGGCAATGGAGCCTTCCTTGTGGGAAAGGGCATAAACCAAGATACGCGCGATGAAGTCCTTGCTTTTCTTGCCGATTTGGGAGGCGCCATCGATATCACCGGATTCCACTTTTTCCAGCATCTTCTCGACGACCTCGGGCTCGCGGTTGCCGTTTTCACGGATGATGAAGATAATGCGCTCACACACCACGGTGACCATGATGAACGAGACCAAAATGATCGGCCACATGATGGGACCGCCATGGATGAATAGCTCCATGGGAGTCTGATTCATGAATGTGAAAGCTGCAACCGGCATTATTTGAGTAATCATAGAGGAATGATGATTGGAGAGTTACTGTTTGGAATTGAAGAAGGATGGGGGATTCAGGTTAGGCGTGAAATCGTATTCGGAAAGCTAAATAAGTGGGTCAACTCCAATGCCAACACTCGGATTGCTGCCACCGTGGCACACGGCCGATCGGGAGACTTGAGTGGATGGTTGAGGTATTAGCAGCATGAGCTGATTGACTAACTGACGAAAGGGAATGTGCGAAATAGGGAGGTTGAAACTCTACTGTCAACTTCGTTCCTGAAAAGACCCGAGAATTTGTATTTTTAATAGATTGGCTGCCCGGCTAGGACTCGAACCTAGACAAGCAGAGTCAGAGTCTGCTGTGCTACCATTACACCACCAGGCAGTGGATTGCGCTGAACAGAAAATTCCAGTCATTGGTATTGGGTCGGTCCATTCCACCGGATATTATTGTTCCAACTGCAGTGGGGCTGAAGAGATACTTATTCTTTGGACCACGAGATCGGCAACTAGGTCTATGCGGGCGATCGTCGAACCTACCAAATGTGTAACCTTGCGAATGGAGCCGGCGATGGGATTCGAACCCGCAACCGCCTGTTTACAAAACAGGTGCTCTACCGTTGAGCTACGCCGGCGAAATTCTAGGCAGCGCGAGTAAAATTTAAAAGAACACCGTTACCAATCACGCGGAGAAATTGGTGGCTCCCCGGGGACTCGAACCCCGAACCAATTGATTAAGAGTCAACTGCTCTACCATTGAGCTAGGAAGCCATAACGGAACGGTCAAAAACTCATAATCGGTCCAACCTTGTCAACAGCCATTTGAATGATTGCCCGTAGTTTCATCGATCCCCTGTGGTCTGGGTTCGACTTGTGAATACTTCGGGTCTTTCAAGGAACGATATCTGCCATCAAGGATTTCCCGGATTTGACTCCTGACAAGTGTGCTCATCGATCCCGAGTAGGCGCCACATACATCCAGTTTGCTGCTAATGCCGCGGTTCGCAAAAGATCGATCGCTTTTGTTCATGTAACCCGGATGGGGATGGGGCATCGATGCCGCTTGGCTGTTTCAGGTTCCCAGGGGAGTCCTCATTTCGTATAAGATTTCCCTTTACAGGCAAGGCGCACATCTCTGTTTTGGACCGCTCATTCCCATGCAAAAGACCAAAAAGTCCGTCGCCAAGCGCTTCAAATTGACCGCTACAGGCAAACTTCTTCACCGCTCGCCGGGGACACGGCATATCGCAAATACCAAGTCCTCCAAGCAAAAACGTCGCTTGGGCAAAGCCAAGACTTTGTCCGAAACACACGCGGCACCGCTCCGCCGTTGCTTGCCGTTCGGTCTCTAATCTCGTTCAGCATACACTAATAATTTCGTCAGGCGGGTGAATTTTTAAGCCGACCCGCCGACGACAACCCAAAGGAAACTTAACATGGCTCGTGCAACAAACTCTCCCGCTTCACGTAAGCGGCACAAAAAGGTCCTGAAATACGCCAAAGGCTATTTCGGCAATAAATCGAAGCTATTTCGCTATGCGAAAGATGCGGTCCAGCATGCCTGGCAATACGCCTATATCGCCCGGCGCAAGAAGAAGGGTGACATGCGTCGCCTCTGGATTGTGCGCCTCAATGCCGCCTGTCGCAACGCCGGCATCAGCTACAGCCGCTTCATGGAAGGTCTCAAGGCGGCCAACATCGGACTGGATCGCAAAATTCTTTCCGACATCGCGATTCAAGACGAAGTGGCGTTCAACGGATTGGTTAAAACTGCCCAAGACGCGTTGAAGACCAAGGCTGCTGCCGCCAGCAAAGCCTGATTTGCCAACGCGAGCCGGTCTGGCTCGCCTCCCAAACTGAAGTATTTTGGAGGACGGGCCTCGACCGGGGCTCCGTCCTCTTTCATTTTGTCGTGTTGTCACAGCCAGCTTTGGTTCATAAATTCCATCCCATGCAAGACACCCTAAACGCCATTGTTTCCAAGGCCCAGGTTGAGCTTTCCACTTTGCAAACCAGGCCAGATTTCGAGGGGGCCAAGGCGCGTTATGTCGGTCCCAATGGCGAACTCACCGCCCAGATGAAGAAAATGGGAGCTGTGCCCAAGGAAGAGCGCCCCGCCATGGGCAAGCTCATCAATGAAACCAAATTGCGGGTTCAGGAGTTGCTCGACGGGGCTTTGGCCAGGATTGAAACCATCGAATTGCAGGCCCAACTCGGTCCGGCCATTGATCCGACCTTGCCTTCGCCTGATGCAGGTCCGGGCACTTATCATCCGCTTACCATGGTGCGCGAGGAGATGTGCCGAATCTTGCGCAAGGTGGGATTTACCGTTGCTGATGGTCCGGAGGTCGAAACCGAGTATTACTGTTTTGATGCGCTGAACACGCCGGCGGATCACCCTGCCCGTGATGGCCAGGATACTTTTTATCTGCCAGCGGGGGTGCGTTTCGGCAATGTTTCCAAAAAAGTTGCGAACGAACGCTATCTGCTGCGCACTCACACATCGTCGGTGCAAATTCGCACCATGCTGAAGGGGGAGCCACCCATTCGCATTGTTTCCCCGGGTCGGGTATATCGTCGCGACACGTCGGATGCCACGCATTCGGCCAATTTCCAGCAATTGGAATGCCTCTACGTGGACAAAAATGTGACGGTGCGAGACCTGAAAGCCCTTTTGGATTATGTTTTCGAATCCTTGTTGGGGCACGACACCAAGACTCGGTTTCGGACGCATTATTTCGGCTACACGGAACCGAGCTTTGAGGTGGACCTCAGTGCCAAGCACCTGCCCAAGGTGAAGAAGGAATGGATTGAAATTGGGGGATGCGGCATGGTCGATCCCGTTGTTTTTTCCGACGTGGGCTACGATCCGGAGGTTTGGAGCGGCTATGCTTTTGGCATGGGGCTCGAACGACTGGCGATGCTGCTCTATGGGATCGATGACATCAGGTATTTCTACCAGAATGACCTGCGGTTCCTGAAACAATTCGCTTGAGGCAACTCCATGAAAATTTCCCTAAATTGGCTCAAGGAATACTTGCCACTCGAGATGGCAAACGAAGAGATTGCCCGCGCCATCACCTTTCTCGGTTTCGAAGTGGAGGGGATCAGTCAGACCGGTGCCCCCCCTCTGAATCATGTCGTGGTGGGCGAAATATTGTCCCGTGAAAAACATCCCAACGCGGACAAATTATCCATTTGCACCGTGGATGTCGGACCGGCGGGCGGCGTAAAATCGATCGTATGCGGGGCGCCGAATTGTGATGCAGGCAATCGGGTGGCCGTGGCCTTGCCCGGTGCGGTGTTGCCGGGGGATTTTGTCATCAAGCAGTCCAAAATTCGCGGGCAGGCATCAGATGGCATGTTGTGTGCCGTCGACGAATTGGGCATGGGTGATGACCACGCCGGAATCCTGATTTTGTCCGACAAGCCTGACTTGGGGCGATCGATCAATGAGGTATTGCCCGCCGAGGATACGGTTTTTGATATCGAGATCACGCCAAATCGACCGGATTGCCAGTCGCATCTGGGCATCGCCCGCGAATTGGCCGCCTGGTTCAAGTTGGAACTCGCCTATCCCCAGGTGAAGTTTCGCGGCAGACCAGCGGAAGCCACCCCCCGCCAGGATTTGCTGCAGTCAGTCCGGGTTGATGCCCCGCTCGATTGTCCTCTTTACAGTGCGCATATTATCACGGGGGTCAAAGTGGGACCAAGTCCTGCATGGCTGCAGGCCCGTTTGAGTGCGGTTGGGTTGCGACCAATCAACAATGTGGTCGATGTCGGCAATTACGTGATGCTCGAATATGGCCAGCCCCTGCATGCGTTTGATGCAGCCAGACTCGCTGGAGGCCAGCTCATTGTCCGGCGCGCCCTGAACGGCGAAAAAATCACGACCCTCGATGAGCAGGTTCGCACCCTGGACGAATCCATGTTGGTCATCGCTGATGCGGAAAAGTCGGTGGTGATTGCCGGCATCATGGGTGGCGAAAATGCCGGAGTTGCTGAGACAACGACGGATCTCGTGTTGGAATGCGCGATATTCAAACATCAGACGATCCGACGCACATCCAAGCACCTGAATTTGTCGTCGGATTCATCCTATCGTTATGAACGCGGGGTGGATCCCCACAGTTCACTGGAGGCGGCCTACCGCGCGATCGACCTCATCCTGGCCACCGCTGGCGGTCAGGTGGTGGGGCCGGTTTATACCGTGGGTGGGGATGTTCCTTGGGAGCGAGAAATAGTGGTCACCCATGATTACATCTGTGAAAAGCTCGGCTTTGATGTGCCGCCCGGGGAAATGCGTGCGGCATTTGCCGCGTTGGAGTTGCTTATCACCCGGGAGGACCCCACGGAAAATCGCGGTCCGGCATGGACGATTTCGATTCCCAGTTGGCGGCAGGACTTGGATCGTCCCATCGATCTGGTGGAGGAAGTGTTGCGGGTTTATGGCACCGAGCGGATACCTTCCAGCGTGGTTTCCACCCCTGGATTGGTTGGCGAGGACGATCCGGTGGTGCAGTTCAACCGGAAGGTTACCGAATATCTGGTCGGCCAGGATTTCCATGAGTGTGCAAATTACACGCTGCGGTCCGGCAAGGAGCTTTCCTCCTGGGTTTCCCAGACGGCCGCGGCGGAATTGGCATTGGATAATCCCTTTGTGGCCGACCAATCCCATTTGCGGCCGACTTTGGTGATGGGCTTGCTCGATACCTTGAAACTCAACCAATCCCGCGGGGTCGCGGTATCACGGTTATGTGAAACCGGTCGGGTATTTATTGAAAATAACGGCCAAAATTACGAATGCGCCTCGGTGGGTTTTATTATTGCCGACGACTTTGAACGAACCTGGTTAAAACGCGAAACCCCGGATTTTTTCACCGTCAAGCATCTGGTCAGTGCACTGGCCAACTCGGCGGGAATTGACTTTGTCCGCCAGCCCTTGTCGGCAGTGACCGGCGATTATTTTGGCTGGCAGGAAGGCCATTCTGCTTTGACGGGGGATATGACCCAAGGTTGGACGGCCCGTTTCGGTCTGCTCAATTTGGCCATGGTGAAATCCCTCGGGATTGAGGGTAAAGTATATGCCGCTTCCTTCTCGGTGTTGCCGGAAAAATTGGCCGCGGTTTCATCGCGTCGCCGTTTTGCAGATTTCAGCCTGTTTCCCGCCGCACTGCGTGACTTGGCTGTGGTGGTCGATGACAGCCTTCCGGTCGAGACGGTGCGCAAGCATCTCGTCAAGATTGTCCGTGCCGTGGTGGGCGGGGCTTTCACCGTGGAGAGTGTGTCCGTCTTCGATGTTTACCGCGGTCAAGGTCTGCCAGCGGGGCAAAAGAGCCTGGCGTTCAGCCTGGTTTTCCGAGCTTTGGACCGGACATTGAAGGACGATGAGGTCAATGCGGTCTTCCAAAAGATCCAGGATGAATTGGTCCTGACCCAAGGTTACAGCGTGCGCAAATAGTCATGGCTGATCACAACGCTCTCGATATTGACCGGGTGGCAAACTTGGCCCGTCTGGCCCTGACGCCGGAAGAAAAGGAGAAATTTTCCCGGCAATTGGGAGACGTGCTGCAACATATCCGGCAACTGGAGCAGGTGGATGTGAGTGAGGTGGAGCCCACCGCTCACGCGTTTCCCCTTTTTAACGTCTGGGCGGATGATGTGGCCAAACCGGGGCTGCCAGTGGCGGCAGTCCTGCGTAATGCCCCCGCGCAGCGTGACAACATGATCGCGGTGCCGAAGGTGGTGGAGTGAGTGCAATGGCCGACACCTTGATTTATCAATCCCTTGCCACCTTGGCGGAACGATTGGCCCAAAAGCAGATCAGCTCCGTTGAGCTGACGCAGGCAGTCATTGCCCGCACCCACTTGGTTGATTCACGGGTCAAGGCTTTCAATTCACGGGATGAAGCCGATGCCCTGGCCCAAGCCAAAGCATCGGATGCGCGTCGCGCCACGGGCAACGTTGGCGGAGCGCTTGATGGTATTCCGATCGGGCTCAAGGATGTGATCGCGGTGGAAAATCAACCCCTCACGGCTTCCAGCCGGATGTTGGCCAATTTCATTTCGCCCTACGATGCGACGGTGACGGAGAAACTGAAAAAAGGCGGGGCGGTGCTTTGGGGGCGATTGAACATGGATGAATTTGCCATGGGCTCCTCGACAGAGAATTCTGCCACCCAACAGACTTGCAACCCCTGGAACTTGTCTTGCGTGCCGGGAGGGTCTTCGGGGGGGAGCGCGGCGGCTTTGGCCGCCGGGGAGGCCATTGCCACTTTGGGTTCAGATACCGGGGGTTCGATTCGCCAGCCGGCTGCCTTTTGCGGGGTGGTGGGGTTGAAACCCACTTATGGTCTTATTTCCCGCTATGGTTTGATCGCATTTGCCTCTTCCCTCGATCAGATCGGACCTTTGACCCACACGGTGGAGGATGCGGCCACTCTGTTGCAGGTCATCGCGGGTCACGATGAACGTGATTCAACGTCGTTTCGCACGGAAATTCCCGATTACCGGGCGGAACTCAAAAAGCGGCATGGACCTTGGAAACTGGGAATTCCGAAGGAGTATTTTGGCGACGGCCTGGATCCCGAGGTGGGCGCCGCCGTGGAGCGGGCCATTGAATTTTACCGGTTGCAGGGTTGTGAAATCAAGGAAGTCTCCCTGCCGCATACCCGCTATTGCCTGGATGCGTATTACGTCATTGCGACTGCTGAAGCTTCATCAAACCTGGCCCGTTTTGATGGCGTGCGATATGGTCATCGTGCGGAGAAAGCCGCGGATGTGGTTGACCAATATTTTCAATCGCGGGCCGAGGGTTTTGGTGAAGAGGTGAAACGGCGGATCATTCTCGGCACCTACGTGCTGTCGAGTGGTTACTATGACGCCTATTACCTGCGTGCCCAAAAAGTCCGCACCTTGATCAGGCAAGATTTTCTCAATGCCTATCAAGAGGTGGATGCCCTCATTACGCCGACGACCCCGACCCCGGCGTTCAAGCTGGGCGCCAAGGCGGACCCCTTGGCGCTCTATCTTTGCGACATCTATACCATCGGGGTAAATTTGGCGGGGTTGCCGGCGATCAGTTTGCCTTGCGGTTTCAGCTCGTCCGGCTTGCCACTGGGGTTGCAATTGATCGGTCGGCCCTTCGAAGAAGCCGGATTGCTGGCGATCGCCAACGCCTACGAACAGGGGCATGACTGGCACAACCGTCATCCCCAACTCTGACGTGTGATGTCAAAATACGAAGCAGTCATTGGGCTCGAAGTGCACGTCCAAATCCGGACCCGGTCCAAAATGTTTTCCCGGGTTGCGGCGGGATATGGTCAGCCTGAGAACACGCTGACCGACCCCGTCGTGCTCGCGTTGCCAGGGGCATTGCCGGTGATGAACAAAGCGGCGCTCGACGCGGTCATCAAGGCGGGCCTGATGTTGGATTGTAAGATCGCACCGGTCTGCAAATGGGACCGCAAAAACTACTTCTATCCGGATTCGCCCAAGAATTACCAATTATCCCAATACGATCAGCCAATCTGTGTTGGCGGTGGCGTGGAAATCGAATTGCCCGGACCGGCTCGCAACCTCATGGGCGAGCACAAGATGATCCCGCTCACGCGGATCCATCTTGAGGAGGATGTGGGTAAATTGAATCACGGCACCCATGAGTCCCTGGTGGATTACAATCGGGCAGGCACTCCCTTGATGGAAATCGTTTCCGAACCGGCATTGCGAAGTGCCGAGGAAGCCTACGCCTTTTTGACCGCGCTGCGGGCGATTATGATCCAAGGCGGCATATCCGACTGCGACATGGAGAAGGGCCAGCTCCGTTGTGATGCCAACATATCAATTCGACCGGTCGGGGAGCAAACCTTGGGCACCAAGGTGGAGTTGAAGAACCTTAATTCCATATCCTATGTGCGCGATGGCATAGCGCATGAAATCAAACGCCAGATGGCCGTGATGGAATCGGGGGGCAGCATCGTGCAGGAAACCCGTGACTATGACGGCACGACCGGCGCCTCCCAATCGTTGCGCAGCAAGGAAATGGCGCATGATTACCGCTATTTTCCCGATCCTGATCTGATGCCGGTGAAGGTGGATGAGGAGTGGAAACAACAAATCAAGGCGACTTGTCCCGAATTGCCCTTTGAGCGTCAGCAGCGTTTTTTCACGAGCTATCAATTGCCCTATACGATCACCTCCGTGCTGGTCTGGGACCGGCCATTGGCAGATTTTTTTGAAGAAACTGCCAAACTCGCCGGTGTGGCCAAGGCTCAAGCCATTGGCAATTGGGTGATCAACGATCTGCTCCGTGAATTGAGCTTGGCGAAGATACCGCTGAGTGAGACAAGGCTACAACCCGCACACATCGCGGAATTGGTCGGGCTGATCGATTCCGGCCAGGTGCTGAACAACGCCGCCCGGGAAATTTTCACCGAGATGTTCAAAACCGGTGAACTACCCGCGCTGATCGCCGATCGACTTGGGCTGAAAGTTGCACCCACCAATGCCGGAGAACTTGAGCAATGGTGTCGGGATGCAATTGCCGGCAACGAAAAGGCCTGCACGGAATTCAAGGCCGGCAAGGAGAGTGCCATCAATGCCTTCAAAGGACCGGTGATGAAGGCCTCGCGGGGCAAGGCCGATCCAAAATTGGTTGATGCCATGTTGCGTCGATTGCTGGCGACCCTGTGATTACGCAATAGCAGGTGTCGCTTGCGATTTTTGGACTCAAGGTCAGATTGGTCCCCATGAATACAGGCAATTCGATAACTCGGCGCCAAGTAATCAAAACCATCGGAGCCGGTGCCGCTCTGACCGGGCTGGGACTGTTTTCGGTCAATACCGGACTGGCAGCACCAAGCGCGGTTTCACCGCTCGCACAGCCGTTCAGCCTGCCTCCGCTGGATTATGGCTTTGATGCGTTGGAACCGCATATTGACCGGCGCACAATGGAGATACACCACGACAAGCACCATCAAGGCTATGTAAACAATGCCAACAATGCCCTGGCGAAATATCCCGCGTTGCAAAATAAAACCGCGGAGCAACTGTTGAACCGGCTTGATGAGGTGCCCGATCCCATTCGCAGTGCGGTCAAAAACAACGTTGGCGGGCATGCCAATCATTCCCTATTCTGGAAAATCATAGGTCCCAATGGTGGCGGTGAACCCCGTGGCGCCTGCGCAGCAGCGATCAAGGCTGAGTTTGGTTCAGTGACCGATTTTCAAACCCAGTTTTCCCAGGCAGCCCTGAAGTGCTTCGGCAGTGGGTGGGCCTGGTTGAGTTTGCGGGACGGCAAATTGTTGATTCATTCCACTGCCAATCAGGATTCACCACTGAGCGAAGGGCTCACCCCACTGGTTGGCCTGGATGTATGGGAACATGCCTACTACCTTAATTATCAAAACCGTCGCGCGGATTATGTGCAGGCGTTTTGGTCGGTCATTAATTGGCGTCAGGTTGAAGCCAACTATGCCGCGGCCGGTTGAAGGTAGTTTCCAGCATGAAAAACGGCGCGAACCGGAGGGTTTGCGCCGTTTGGTGTCCGAAAAGGAAAGGCTTACGATTCGTCGGCAGTGATGGGCAATTGGGCCCGGGTATGGGCTTTGGATTCGGCGAAAAATTCGACCACATGGGAGACATCGGTATAACCCAGGCTGCGCAACCGGTTTTCGATACGTTCAACCGTGGCGCTGAGTTCAGCCGTGGATTCCGGATCCAGGGTTCTGACTTCCCGGGTATTCTTGCTGACAATGTGGTAGCGGTTGGCCCCACTAAGATTTATTTCATAAAGACTGGTCCCGTTATGGAAGAAGGACCTCCGCACGATGCCAATCTCCTCGAAAGCAGCCAGGCAACGGTAGACCGTAACCAAGTCACATGAACCATCAGCCAAATCGCCATGCAACTGCTCGATGCTGGTGGGCTGTTCCGAAGAGATCAGCGCAGTGAGGATGGCTATCCGTGGTTGGGTAATGCGAAGACCCGCTTTGCGCAGCAGAGCAAAAGCCTGTTCAAGTGGTGCATCAGGTCGGATTGAACTGTTGATTTGTGCCAAAGGGTGGTTGGTTTGGGTGGATGCAATCATGAGTATGTGCGAATGTTGCCAATCGATGGCACTAGTGGCGAGTGATTTTTTTGATTTTGCTACGAAATTGTAACACATGATCTTACCTGATTGCGGTCACGGATTGCGCGTGCATAGGGTGTGTGCTAGACCACTGTTGAAGTGCCATGCCTGAACTAGATTTTCCAGACATCATTGACCTCATTTGCAAGGAGGACAACCGCTACGCCAAACCTGCTTACGATTTCATCCGTCAAGGACTTGACCACACGGTCAAGGAACTGCGTAAACAGGATCCCAAGCGGGCGAGCCGCTCCTTTCATGTGACAGGCCCGGAATTGCTGGAAGGGATGCGGGTCTATGCCCTGGAACAATATGGGCCCATGGCTCGCACGGTGCTTGTTTCCTGGGGAATTACACGCTGTCGCGATTTCGGTGCGATTGTGTTTAACCTGATTGAATACAATGTCTTCAGCAAGACAGAGAATGACCGCAAGGAGGATTTTGCCGAGATCTACACCTTCGATGAGGCGTTCGTGAAACCCTTCTTGCCGAAGCACGAAACC
>JAIPJW010000047.1 GCA_021734075.1 Cephaloticoccus sp. | reverse complement strand
CCCGATCCAGCGCCACCACCGACACCCCGGAGGCCGCCTCGAGCAGGGCGCGGGTGTGGCCTCCACCCCCGAAAGTGCAATCGAGGTAACGCCGGCCGGTCTGGGGGGCCAGCAATTCCAGCACCTCGCGCAGCAATACAGGCTGGTGTCCGGGGTTCATCGTGATCGCAGTCGTCTCAATGAGCGCGGCGCACATCGAACTTCCCTCGGGTTGAAGTTGGCAAAAATCGACTGCGCGCCACTTGCGCCCGCAGCAGCGGCATGAGCGCGGCGGAGGAAAAAGCCTCCCCGTCGCCGGCGGCATCGAGCCAAGCACAGGCGCTGTCCCGTTCCCAAAGCGCTTGGGTCGCCTTGCGCATACCCACCCGCGAAGGAGAAACTCTCGGCGTGTAGTGCATCGCGCTTAAATCCCGAGGCGACGCATGATGTCGCCGAAGTTCTCGCCCGCGGTGCGGTCCTCGACCTTCGCGTAGCGTTCCGGATTGTAGATGTTGAATTTCGTCAACACGCCGACCAGCACGGCCTCCTTGGTGATGTGCGCGTGCGCGAGCAACTCCGTGCTCAGGTTCATGCGGCCCGACTTGTCGAACCACAACGATTGGGTCTGGGCAAAGAACCGCGCGGCAAAATCCTGGCCCGCGCCGTCACTCAGCGCCATGGCCGCGATCTTCGCGCGCAGCTTCTCCACATCGGCCGGGGGCAGCACCGCGATGTAACCATCGGGATGCGGCGTGGCCAAAAACACATCCTCCGCGCCGTGCGCATACCGCCACGCCGACGGAATCGTGAGCCGATTCTTGTCGTCCAACGCGTGCCTAAAAAGGCCCGTGTAAAGCGGTGGTTGAGACTGGGACATGGGGGAATGAGGGGCTATATCGCCCCAAAGTGCCCCATTTCATCCCTTTTTCTCCCACTATCGTCAAGAACAGATGCGCCATTTTTGCACTTTGTTATTCACAACTTATTCAGGCGCAGCGCCTGCCGCTCTTACATTCCGGAACTCACCCCGATTTGAAGAACTCCTAACGACCAGGAAAAACAGATGGGTCCCCGTTCCCCTCTGTAGACAGTGAGTTCCGGGATAATCTCCATGAACTCATGCCGACGAATTTACCCCATGACAGGTCGGTCAATTTACAGCAACCCGCTCAAAGTGTAAATTTTTGCCGAATCCGGTCATTTTAGACCACAACTCATAACGACGGCCGGAAAGCACAGGCAAAACTCGGCGATCTCCAGATCTCATGACGACAGCACCAACCTAGGCGTCGTATAGTTGGAAATATTTCCGCCTGTCTAGTGAGTCAATGGACGGTAATAAAGGCAATCAGTGATCCGCCTAAACTTAGCTCATTCACGTCAGAGACTTCATATTCTCTCCTGCCCAGAGGAGCGCCAGCCTTTGCTAATGTAACTTGAGACCAAGCGAGCAAAGGCGGGGCGTTCAGGCGAAATAACAGGCATAAGGTCAGTGATTTTTGTGCTCATCCTTAGGATCAAGGGAGTAGATGACGCCTGGTCAAATTTTGAATGAAAAAATCTGATTGGATGCTGTATTTCAATACATTGCTCGTCCGTAACCTTTATTCTGACACGATATTGTTACAAACCGACGCTTGAGAATTCCAGCGAATATCAGGTATCACATGATGGCTATCGGACACCGTGTATACCTTTCATCTTTCGAATCCTAAGTACATCATAACACCGCACATAGTGCGGTTTTTACACTATCGAAGTCTACGTCTTTTCCGTGCCATCTACTTAAGGTCCTTCACTACACTTTTTGCCCTAAATGGAGCGTTAAACAAACTTGGTGAAACTGTGATCAAGTGGAAAAAAGGGCGGATAAGACTAAAGACTTCCCGAAAGGACCGCATCCCATGAGAAACCATACGAATACCGGTTCTTTTGGATGGTTTGGACAGTAATATAATCCCTGACTTTTCCGACCAAGCTACAGCTTGGCGAACAGATGTGGTCGCAAACAAACTTCGATTGATCCCAATACCAAGATTCTATTTCAGTGCGAAACCACGGTTCCATGAATCGCACCTTGGTTGGGTGACTTTGCTGCTGATTTTTGGGATTTCCACTGTACGGGCCAAATCCGAGGGTGATCTGCTGGAAATCCAAGCGCAAGCTTATCAATCGGATGCAAATGCCCAAAATATATTGGGCAATGCCTACACCAACGGCGAGATGGGGTTGAAAATAGACTTTGCTGAGGCATTTAAATGGTATGCTCGGGCCGCCGAGCTAAATTCCCCCCAGGCACTGTTCAACGTCGGGCTGGCATATGATCTCGGTCGCGGCGTAACCGTAGATGCCGAGATCGCGTTCAAGTACTACTTGCGCGCCGCTGAAAAAGGTTATGCCACGGCACAATTTAACGTCGGTAATATGTACGCCTCTGGAAGGGGTGTCGCACAGGACTCATTTGAAGCGGTGCTATGGTATCGCCAAGCGGCACAACAAAAGCTGGCCCAAGCACAATTCAATCTTGGACTCGCGTATGAGACCGGCAATGGAGTGGCAAAGGATGAGGCCTTGGCAGCACAATGGTATCGATCAGCTGCAGAACAGGATTTCCCCCTTGCGCAATACAACCTCGGAATCCTCTTGGAGGACGGACGCGGGGTGGAAAAAGACGAAATTGGTGCGGCAAAATTATACCGGTCAGCTGCCGATCATGGCGTCGCTCCCGCCCAAAACAACTACGGCCTCATGCTATACGAAGGCAGGGGTAATCTGACTTCTGACCCGGTCGAGGCCTTTGTATGGCTCAACCTCGCGGTGGAGAATGGCATCACTCCCACTGCCAGGGATATGGTCGCCAAGGAACTAAGCGCAGATCAAATTTTCGCCGCAAAACGATTGCTCGAGCAGCTACATTCAACTCATGTCCCTCCGACCAGTTCGGAACTCAAGTCCACCGATACGTCGCAGGCCGGTCAGGCAAACTCGACCAATCAACAACGAGAAGTGGAGAATCTTCGGGACAAAAACTCCCAACTTGAGCGATGGGTGAAATCATTGGAGCAGGCTTTACAAGAGGAGCCCAAAACTAATTCCACTCCAATCTTGGAGCGGTTCGGGTTGGAACCGCGCACAAACAGTCGAAACGATGAATTGCAGAAAGAAATATCCAGGCTACGCCAAGAGTTGATCGATGCACGGCAGTTGGCAGTCGAAAACACGTCGATTCTGCAGAAGTTACGTACGGAAAACGACCGCTTGCAACACACCCACGATCAAGAGACCGATTCAACAACATTGCGCAACGAACTGCTTCAAAGCCAATACGTCGCGGCTGGATTGGCCAAGGACAAGGCTAGGCTAGAACTTGATGTCGGAGACCTGACCAGCAGGCTGAAAGTTCGGGAAGCAGAACTTGCCACTCAAAGTGAAACCGCCAACCAGGCCGAGCTTCGTCGCTTGGAGTCCGAACGGAATGGTAGGCAAAAGTTCGCGGCACTCGAAGCAAAGCTGCGGACAACCGAACTTGAGCTGGCACAGAGTCAATTATCCTTGGCAAGCATCCAGAAAGACCATGCTACCCGCGACCGTGAAATCATTGCTTTGTCTGCCCACCATCAGAAGAAGATGGGCGCCCTTTCAACCCGCTTGGCCCAAGCGCTATCCGAACTAGATCAGTTTAAAAATGTGCGCCAGACTACCCCGGTCATGGCGGTTCGGGCAGAGCCCCATCCTCGTTCGCCCAAATTTCACATCGTGGAGCAGGGCGATTCCCTTTCAAAAATCAGCGAGCGCTATTATGGCACTCGCGGCCACTGGGAAGAAATTTATCGGGCGAATAGTAAAGTCCTGCATGAAAACAATTTCCTGAGAATTGGGCAGATTTTGATCCTACCCGACCTAAATTAGGCTGCCTTGAGTGTGGCGGCGGCGGTAACCACACCGCCGCCGCCTGTTGTCCCAGACCTTCCTGGTTCAGAAACTGTAATCCATTCCCGCCCTGGCTTCGAACGCCTTGTCTGCAGCTGTATCTTTCTCTATTGTTAAGCGGGTATAGGCTGTAATACCTGAAGCGAACCCAGCATCCAAACCAAGGCCGGCAATGAAACCGCTGTCCGGCGGTTCATCCCCCGTCACGTCGAAACTGCTGTTGCCCAGATCGGCCGTGATTATACGTGGCTCGCTCCGGAAATCATATCTCCAGGCAAGATCCATTTTCGGGGTCAAGGTCAAAGACTCCCCCGTGTAAGGGAAAGCCAAAACAACGCCAGCCCGGGAGGCCAGCGAGTAAGCGCGCTGCTCATGGACGGTCAGGCTTGCATTGCCTGCGCCCTTTTCAATGAGTTCGTCCGCGCTGAATCCTGTATGTTGCAAGGCTAGATAGGGCGTAATCTTAGCCACGCCCATAGGGATATGGAAACCCGCCCGAACGCTGGCAAATACCTCGGATCCGTCATTGTCACCTTGAGCCGAACTCCCTGAATAACCGGGGATGATAATTTGGCGCTGGTTTGTATATTTGCTGTAACTGGCGCCAAAAACCCCCTCCATAAACCAACGTACCGTCTCATAGCGTGCGTAAATTGCGGCCGAGAATCGTTGCACCTCGGTTTCACTGTCACCCCGGCCAAGATCGAGGCTTTCATCGGCATAACCAAAAATCAGACCCATCTTGGTATTGCTGGACAGGGAAATGTCGCCACCTACTACAATACCGTTGGTCGCACCTTTCGCCTCCTCACTTTCAATGGTGGCATCATAGCTCGTTTGTCGTCGAACGACATCGAACCACAAACTGCCTCCCCGATCGACATCGGCCGGGTGCGCTGCCAGCCGTGTTTCCGCCTGGCGCACGATGGCGGTGTTGGTGTAAACGGCCTGATCATACCAACGTGTGTAGATTTGCGGCGAAAGCTGCAGCATTGCATCCCGAACCAAAGCCTCGGCCGTCAGTGCATTCAATGAGGTGGCCAGCAGTGGGATCGAATTTGAGCCGATCGCTGAGTCTATGGCAGTGCCGATGGCGATCTGGTTTGCGGTGCCGGAAAGGCCGGCAAACGGCAGCTGAGTATATGTCAGTGTCACGTCAAAAGGATTATAGACCGCCTCGAATCGCTGCATCACTGAGTTTTGCGCAAAGGGTGACACCATAGTACTGAACGTGCCATTCACGCCATTGGACGCCTCAATGATTTTAAAGGCCATGCCAGTCGTGGGAACGAATCCGTTGAGGCCGGTGACAGCAAGTGTACCATCAAGCGAGGCTGTGCCGCCAACGATTAGTTTATCGAACGAGGATGCTGATGCAATTTCGACGGCAAATGTGCTGGTGGGATTCAGCGCCAAATTACCCACCACGTTGATCGTGCCCGGACTGTTGCCGGGACTCAGCGTGCCGTTGCTGGTCAGATTGCCTTGTATCGTGCCAATGCCAGCCAGCCGAGCCCCACTGGAGATATTCGTATGCCCCAATTTACCAGCATTGAGCACAACTGCTCCCTCCGCAATTGTGGTCATTCCCGTATGAGTGTTGCTGCTGCTGGAGATGGTCAGGACGCCCAAACCGCTCTTGGTCAAGTTGCCAGATCCACTGATTGCCCCGGATAAAGAAACATTATTGGCAGCAGTGTCGAGACTACCGCCGCCTGCAGCCACAGTGATGGGGCGAGCCAGGGTCAGCGCGGCACCTGCACGCAGCGTGCCGCCATTAAAACGCAGAGTTCCAGTTGATGCGCCAATTGAAGCATCCTTGGTGACTTCAAGAACTCCGGAGGTTATACGGGTGCCACCAGTGTATGTGTTGGTTCCACTAAGCACCAAAGTGCCGAGATCGGTCTTGTCGACCCCACCGGTGCCGGTGATGTTGGAGGCTACCGTCGCGGTGAAATTTGCACCTGCAGATGTCCCGTCGCCAACGCGAAATGCAGTATTCGCAGTATTGGTGGTAATGCCATCTCCGACGATCGAATAATCGTCGGCAGCAAACTGAACGCCGGTGACGCGAATCGATCCCTGCCCGTCATCCACGGTGATGGTGCCTCCATCACCTTGAAAGATGGCCAGACCGGGTTGCCAGCCGCCCCCGGATGTGCCCTCCCAAGCCCCGGAGGTATTTGAGGTCGACCAGACGGTGACATCGTCATTCCAAATGAGCGGAGCGGCGGCATAAACTAGGTTCACCTGTTGGTTCACCGTTGTTTGGATGGTGAAACTCGTGGCGGGCACTGAAGTCTCGCCCAATGCCAAGGTATTGTCGGTCAAGGTACCGGTATAGCTGAACAAGCGGTATAGTCCTTCGCCGAATCCGGTTTTACCCTCTATGTTGAGAACACCGTCCAAGGTCAGGTCCCCATTCACCTGGAAGAGCGTCGTGGTGCTTGGCGTCCCGAGAGTGACATCCACGTTGGACGTGGCGCCCAGGGTGAGGTTGGCAATCGCAAAGGTCCCACCGGACTCGCCCAGCAGTGCGCCGCCGTTGGCCACGATTACATCGGCTCCCGTCTCGCCGGTGCCGCCCAACGCGGCACCACTGGCAACGGTGACTCCACCGGCGGCATTGCTCTGGTCTCCATCGATCATGAGCGTCCCGGCACTGACGGTGGTGACACCGGTGTAACTGTTGTCGCCCGTGAAGGTGGTAATCCCGGAGCCAAGTTTCACCACCGAACCAGAACCGCTGATCACACCGTCATAAGTCAGCGCATTGCTGCGGTTGAAGGTCACGGTGGCATTGTTCGTGATGTCGTCTGTGATGCTTCCGGTTGTTCCACCCGAACCAATGCTCAATGTGCCGGCACTCACCGTGGTGCCACCCGTATGGGAATTGGCACCGGTGAGCGAGGTAGTGCCACTCCCGAGCTGCACTATGTTGCCAGTGCCGGTTAAGTTGCCCGCATAAGTCAGCGCATTGCTACGGTTGAAGGAGATGGTGGCATTGTTTGTTATGTTGCCGGCAATGCTGCCGGTAGTGCCGCCCGAACCAATATTGAGAGTTCCCGCAGTCACGGTGGTCGTCCCCGTATAGGTGTTGTCGCCGGTAAGCGTTGTTGCTCCGCTGCCCTGTTTGATCACCGCACCAGTGCCGCTGATGACAGCAGAGAACGTGAATGCATCAGTGCGGTCTATGGCCAAAGTCGCGTTATTCGTGATATTGCCGACAATGCTGCCGCCAGTGCCAAGTTTGAGCGTGCCCTCGCTGATTTTGGTGCCGCCAGTGTAGGTATTGGCACCGGTGAGCGTCAGGGTGCCTAAATCGCGTTTGTCGATGCTGCCGGTTCCGGCAATGGGGGCGGAAATGACCGCGGTCATGACTGCACCTGCCGAGGTGCCGTCGCCAACGCGCAAGCTGGTATTCGCCGTGTTCGTGGTGAGACTGTCACCAGCAAGCGTGTAACCGTCCACCGAGAACTGAGCCCCGGTAAACACAACCGCGCCGGCCGAGTTGTCCACTGTGATTGTCCCGGCCGTACCTTGAAAGATCGCGAAATTGGGCGACCACGCAGAGGGGGCTCCCCCACTGTTGGTCCAACCGCTGCCCGGAACCGTCGTCCAGGTGCCGCCACCACTGTCGCGGAACAGCGACGTGCTGTTCACCAGCAGACCGATCTGGTTGGCCGTGCCGGTCATGACGGTGAAGTCGGTTGTGCTGCCCAAAACAGAACCGATGCTCAAACCGTTGTCGGTGAGGCTTCCGGTATAGTCTATCAATCGGTACGTGCCGTTTCCGAAACCCGCCGTGTTGTTGATGTTGAGTAAACCGTCGAGCGTTAGATTACCGTTGACCAGAAATAGCTTGTCCGTGTTCGGCGCGCCAAGCGTAACCGTCAGGTTGGAAGTCGGATTGAGTGCCAGACCCGCCATGGTAAAGAAACTGCCGCTGGTGCCGGCGAGTGTGCCACCGTTTTCAACTGTAACCGCCGCCGCAGTGGATCCGGTGCCTCGCAGTGTGGCTCCCGACTTGATCGTGACCATGCCGGTTCCAGTCTGCGCCCCGTCGATTTGCAGGAAGCCGGCTGTGGCGGTCGTCATCCCTGCATAGGAGTTGTCCCCACTCAGCACCAGAGTGCCAGCATCCGTCTTGTCGATTCCGCCCGAGCCAGTTATGACGGAAGAAATGGTGGTGGTCATCGTAGCACTTGCCCCAGTGCCATCACCGACTTGAACAATGGTATTGGCCGTGTTGGTGGTCAGCGCGTCGCCGGCCACGGTGTATCCGTCCACTTCAAATTTTGCGCCGGTGAAAATTACCGCGCCATCGGTGTTGTCGATCGTGATGGTGCCCGAAGCGCCTTTGAAGGTCGCCACATCCGGTGCCCATGTCCCGGTTCCCGGTCCGGTGCCTTCTTCGGTCCAATTGGTTGGGGTCGATGCATTCGTCCACACGCCGTCACCACCCTTCCAAAAGGTGAGTGACGTGGGCGGTGGATCGCCAGCCAAGCCATTAAACTGGATGTTATCAATGGTGGCCGCACCGCTAAATTCCGCGACCAAGTTCGCCGCAGCGAGATCATAAAAACCGGTGGGCAAATCGACTGAATAAACCGTCATGGGAGCACCCGACAAGTTCGTGGTGGCGAAGGGCGTGGCACTACCGTTTAGGTACCAGTTGATTGTCACCGGCGCATCAACCGAGGCCGCAAAGGTCAGGTTGCCGTCATTGACGTTGATTCCATCCTCAAAGGCTGAAGGATCGTAGTCGCTAAACCCGGTTGTGTTCTGGATAAAGGCAAGTCGGTTGTTGGCAACTGCGGTGGTCAGGGCCAGATTCAGGGAATCCGCCTGGGCTCCAATATTGTAACCCTGAACTGTGGCGCCGTTGACTGCATTGACCCCCACATCAGTGGCCAGGATTTCCACCCCATTGGAATAATCGTAAACACTGGATCCATTGGTGCCATCCCAGTAGATCGTGCCAAACCCGTTGTTGTAACCACCAGTCAGACCATTGTTGCCAACGAATCCGCCGTCCGAGTCATTGGGCGCTTGCACATCCAACCTGAAATTGGAGCCAATTGAGGTCACCGGATCTCCCGTTGTGCCGTCCAATGACGGTGGACCTCCACCGATGAACTGACCAAAGTTGTAACCGGAAAGAAGCTGAATCTGACCGAAACTCAATGTTGGCAGACTCAACAATATGGCGATGACAAGGTGTTTTTGCATTACGGATTAGGCATACACAGGCGATGAATTTTGAGGGCGTGGCAGGAGCAGATTCTTCACACGACGATACAAACAGGTGTGGTGGCCGCCGGATTTCGGCGACCACCACTGCAACAATACGAACGCATCAACCTGTAACGGCCGCATTTCGGCGGCGGCGGATGGCCACAAAGCCGAGTGCCATGGCACCAAGAATGGCAGCGTAAGTGGAAGGCTCGGGCACGGCACTCACACCGTTGAACTGCACATTGTCAAACGTGGCTGCACCGCTGAACTCACCGACAAGCAAGGCAGAGGACAGGCCATAGAAACCGCCTGGCAAATCGACCGCGTAAACCGACATGGAACTTCCCGACAGCACCGTGCTGCCAAAGGAGGTCCCACTACCGTTCAGATACCAGTCAATAGTCACGGGCGCTGATACTGCTGCCGCAAAGGTCAAATTCGCATCATTGACGTTTACGCCGTCCACAAACGCATCGGGATCATAATCGCCGTAACCGGTTGTGTTTTGCACAAAAGCAATCCGGTAACCGGCGATTGTTGTGGTCAAAGCAAGATTCAACGAGTCACCTTGAGCCGCGAGCGTGTAGCCTTGAACTGTGGCGCCGTTGACTGAGTTGACCCCCACATCAGTGGCCAGGATTTCCACCCCATTGGAATAATCGTAAACACTTGAGCCGTTGGTGCCATCCCAGAAGATGGTGCCATAACCGTTGGTGTAACCACCAGTCAGGCCGTGGTTGCCGACGAATCCGCCGTCCGACGTTCCAGGCGCCTGATCGTTCAAACGGAAGTTGGAGCCAATCGAACCTACGGGGTCACCGGTGGTGCCGTCGAGTGACGGGTAACCGCCGCCGATGAACTGCCCGAAGTTGTAACCCGAGACAAGCTGTACTTGGGCGCAAGCAACCGCAGGGAGCGCGGCCACGAGTAGTGCAATGAGTATTTTTTTCATGATCTATAGAAAATGGTGCGAGGCGAGCAGCACCTTGATTGTTGATGTGGTTGGAATCAGTTCTTGAGGATGCCGCGCTTGTTCAGAGCAGTCCACAGGGTCGTCCACAGGGTCGTAGCCGTGCGGTCAAAGGCTCCTTTGTAAGCCGTGTAAACTGCGGGCGAAGTCACATATGAATCACTCAGCGTGGTACCGTATGCCAAGGCGTTGGCCGAAAGCGAAGGACGGGGATCAATACCATTTGCAGAATCGTGATTCGGAGTCGGAATGCCGGTATCAAGCGTGCGATTCAATGTAGTAGGATAGTATACATTCGCGATTGCCTCGCTGGCATACGTGCCGGTGACGGCACCTGTGGCTGAGATGGTAACGCTACCAGTGCCAGGCCCGTGTGCGGTATAGGCGGTGGTATAGTTGTGCACGGAATTATTGCGCAGCTGGGTGTATCCGAGGTTGAACTGGGTGCGGGCCGAAGGTTCCGTCTCAATTCCGGTGATGGTGTCAACGGCGATACCAGTCCCGGCCGCAACGGAGGCGAAGTTCTTCACGATCGAGTTGGCCAAAAGGCCGGTGAAACCTGCGCGCATGCGCACACCGCGTGAGCCGCCGGCGTTGTCTTCAGAATTGGTGAGCACGGAAGCGTTGTAGATCCTCGCGTCACCGACCGGGAATATCGGCGTGGAGGGAAATCCCTCAGCCTTGTCTTCACCGTCGAGTTCCATGCCACTATCACCGTAACCTTTGCCTTGGAGAATGAACACAAACTGGATGGTGCCTTGAAACCCTTCGTCCATGTCGAGGCCGTCGTCGTCACAGTAGTTGAGATTTATATGATCAAAGTTGGCCGTGCCGCCGAAGATTTCCATGCCATCATCCCCGGTCGCATAGACGTCAATGTAGCTGACGGTGGACTTGCTGCCGATCGCATAGCAGGTGAGACCATTGAGTTCCTTACCCGAGACCAACTCGGCTCCACCATGGCGGATGGAAACATATTTGAGAATCCCGGCATTGTGCTCGGAATTTACACCGCCGTATACAGCGTTGGCCCCGGAAAGACCTTCGGCGATGCCATAACCATCGTCCTCGGTGCCAATGCCAGCGGGAGAGTTGACGTCCACTTCACCACCGTTGTTGGTGAAGCTGTCGCCCATGAGGACGAGTCCGCCCCACATGTTGGCATTCTTGACGCCATTGGTATTCTTGGGGGGTAATGGTGAACCGTTTGGATCCGCGTCCAAGTAGTTGCTGTCACCATTGGCTGGGATCCAGCGATCAGCGATGTTATCTGTGTTCGCATCGGTAAAGATACCACCACCGGCACTCTGGGCTGCCGTGGTAAAGACTATGGGATTAGCCACTGTGCCCCGGGCTTGGATCTTTCCGGTTGGAGTGATCACGAGTGCGCCCGGATCAAACGTAGAAGCGTCCGTGCGGGGTTGGCCCCGAATGATCGTTCCTGGTTCGATATCGAGGACTGCCCCGTCTTTCACATAGACGATGCCCTGGAGAATGTAGGGGCTGCCTGACACGGTCCATTTCGTGTTGGTGGTGATTTCACCGGCAGCAACTTCGGTATAGGCGAATGCAGAAGCCGACCCGAAAAGGGTCAGCGCGCAGAGGGTGAGAATATGACCTTTTGTTGTCATTAGTATCGTGTTTTTAGTTGGAGTTGGCGTTACAGAAGCGTCACCACCGTAGGAGTGGCGAACGCATGAAATATAGGTTGGGATTAATTCGATTTGATGACCGTAAGGTTACATTTTCTGAAATTCGGTGCATTATGGCCGTAGGGTTTGCGTATCTTGACTTCAGAAATCAGCATTCACCGTCACGCTGTATTCACGGCCGAGCTTGTAGGTGTTGAATTCGACCAATTCAGTGGTGGCCTCCCGATCATAGATTACTCCTCGAACCGGATCGGTCAGGTTTTTTACCGCAACCTTGAGTTTGAAACTGTCGCTAAGCCTCTGGCTCCAGATCAAATCCACCCGCGAATATGCCCTTTCATACAGATCAAAATTGAAAGTGGAAAATCCAGCCACCGACAGGGTGTCACTGATGGCAAAGCCCGCGAGGGTCAGGGTCGTGCCGAGTTGCGGATTCGCCCAGGTGAAGTCCAGATTACCGATATATTCCGGTTGATCGAACAGACGACGCATCATGGCAATCTTTGAAGGGTCCTGAAAGAAACGGGAGTTCTGCGACACCACCAATGGAAGTTCCGGCACTTCGGCCTCGATCATCGTGTAGTTGCCGGAAATACTGAAGGCCTTCAACGCCTCAGCCCAGGTGCCGAGGCCGTGCCGAAACTCGAATTCCATCCCTTTCATCTCACCCTCGCCCGGATTGTTGACCCAAATCTCGGTGCGGGCCGCGGTCACCGCCCGCGTTTCCAGCAGGATCTTTTCAATGGGATTTTGAATTTTCTTCTGAAAATAGGAAAGCGAAACCATGTTCGCCTTGCCGGAACTCCACTCGATGCGGGCATCGTAGTTGTCCACCTCGGATGGCACCAAAGCTGGATTGCCCACGACCAGATTGCCGGTTTCGATGCTCTTGTTGAAGAACGGGCTGACTTCACGAAATGAAGGTCGGCCGCTGGTCCGAGAGTGGGCCAAGCGCAGATTGAAGTTCTCCGTGAAATCAAAATTCAAACCTACGCCGGGATACCATTTTTTGTTTTCAAACGGGGGATTGCCGGTGGCGGTCGTCCCAAGGATGTTTCCGAACTGACCGCCGCCAACGGTGTTGGTGTAAAGGGTGGTGGTGGTATAATTGCCCCACCTACCCACCCCGCTCGTCTCGAGGGCAAAGTCCTCGTAGCGGGCCCCGGCGATCAGCTTCAGCCACGAAAACACCGGCAGGCTCAAGTTTGCATGATAGGCGGAGATCTTGCGGTCGGAGGAACTTGCGGATTCAAAAATCCCACCGACCGCCTCTGCAGCGCGGGAGACGATTTCGTTGGGGGCGGAGCCCCGGATCAACGCATTCGCCTTGGTGACCACGCCGACCCCCGTAACGTCACGCTTGCTGGCTTCCACGGCGGCACCAAAGGTAAGCACCGTGTCCTTTGTCCCCCACAGACGGAAAGGCCATTTGAAATCCAAGCGGCCGGCATTTTGTATTTCCTCGTTGTCGCCCCAAAGGGAAAACAGCGGTGTCGGGGCATCATTTCCCGGCAAAATTAGGTAGGTTTCATGCAGTTCAGACAGAGGAGAAACAAACTCACTTTCGATGAAGGGGTGATCCTTCTGGTAACTGGTGGCACGTTGGCCCGCCCAAGTCATCTCCATTGGTCCGAACTGATGTCGACCGGATAATTGCAGTGCGGTCAGGTTGCGTTCACGAAAATATTCGTTCGTCCTGTAGAATGAATAAATGGGATCATAATTGAGCCGCGGTGACGGGCCGAGGAGCTTGGGCTCGCCTGTCACGGGATCCGTGGTCAGAGAAGTTTCACTGACTTGGCTTTGGTCGCTGCCACTCTGCACATAGGCCGCAAACAATTTCAGTTCGTGATCAGGTGAAATCGCGTAGCCCAAGGAGGTGACCAGCGTGGTAATGTGGTCCGCTTCACTCTCTTCGTAATCATAGATGCTCTCCACGACTGAGGGGATGACCACCGCGCGTTCAAAATCGCTGGGTATACCCGGGTTGGCGGCAGACCCGGTGCCAGCAGACTGGCCTATGGCCGCAGCCCGCGACTGCCTCAGGCCCCGCCTGGACTTGTAACTCGCTTCATTGGAGGCCGAGATCAACAGACCGAGAAGCTTGTCCCCAACTTGAAATGAATCGACGTATTCGACCGAGAGCTTGTTGCCGATGGGCACGTTATTGCGCCGGGTGGGAACATACTGCCAATTCGGATCTGACGTCGTGCCCGCATCGAGCCGGACATGCGAGCCAAAACCCATCCGTTCACGGAAAACACTGCCACGGGTATTGTAATGCAGGTCACCATCCAAGGTGTTCGAATTCAGTTTCAGCCCGAGTCCAATCTTGAATACGCGGTCCGCCAGCTCGGTGGGAATCGATCTGGTGAAAATGTCCATGTTGCCTCCGGAGGACTCCGCCCACTGTGACGATTGATAGGTTTTGGAAACCACCACAGCCTCCACTGCCGCTGTGGGCAGCAGATCCAGCTGCACCGCTTGTTTTTCCGGATCAGGTGACGGGAGCTTGAGCCCATTGAGCGTAGTGCTCAAGAATCGGTCGCTCAGGCCCCTCACCACAGCAAACTGGCCGTCGGCTACCGAGATACCCGGCATGCGAAAGACCACATCGGCAAGGTCTCCTGCGGAGAATTTGGTCAACTCTGACGCACTCATGTAATCAATGGCGACGGCCGCTTTTTTTCGCATCGATCGCATGTCGCTTGATGAACCGCGAACCACGCTCGCCCCCGTCTCAAATCTGGGCAACTGAAGTACCTTGTCCGATTGCCATTCAAGACCGTCCCCCGTTACTGCCGCCGGCCCATTGCCCACAGGTGTGTCCGGCGATGTTTGGGTGGCGCCATACCCTACCGGAGGCAGCGACGGTTTCACTGCCACGTCTGGCGAGCTGAAAATTTCATCGCCGGGCGCCCTGGTCCAGATCGCGATGTTTTGGCCACGAACATTGAACACAACCGGCACCTGCAGGGATACAGTCGTGAAGAGATGGTCCAGTGACACACGACCGGAGCTTTCATCTGACATGGTCATCGGTGAGGACATCGGCAGCTCGGCGGCATCAAAAATGAATTTGAAGGAAGTTTGCTCTTCGATCGCAGAGATGATCTCCCCGAGGACGACTAGTCGCCCCTGCAACGGGGCTATCACGATGGAAGTGCCCGTCAGCGCAGCATCGTTACCATAGTTGATCGTCGTGGCCACCAGCATGGAGGGGAAAAGACAGAGAAATGTGTGGAACAGCCACCACCGGCGGAAGCGGCATGCCCGGAAGCAAAATAGCATGAATGATAATTAAAATGGGCAGCGCCCGAACCCCGGACAGGTTATCCGAACGCTGGAATATGGATTTCTATCTAAGTCTAGACCGATTTTCTGACTGCAAACTACTAGTGCCTATGTGACACGTGCGTTACAGTCGTGCTTCGAAATCCACGACACCCAAACGTTGCATCAATCGGCCGGTTGATGCTGGACAGCGCTCGCCGAGTCGGACGATTTTCAATAGCATGGTCTCGGTCAAATCAAACGATGAAGAGCTAGTCGCGCACATTAGCCAGCACGATGAGAAAGCTCTGCAGGAGTTGTTGCATCGCTACCAAGATCGCTTGTGCAAATACTCCCTTTCACTGATTGGTCGTCGTGATCTAGCCGAAGAAGCGGTGGCCAATGTTTTCCTGAACATATGGCGCCGCCGTGAGGAACTTATCATTAAGTCAAGCGTGCGTCGCTATCTGTATTCCGCGGTCGGCAATCAGGCCATCAATCTGAGTAAGAGCCAGCAAGCAACAGGCACGGTGCAACTGGATAATGTCTCACCCGCGGAGCTCGCCGATGTGCAGAGCTCTGATACCAGGATACTTTATCAGGAATTTCGCGAGGAAATCGAAAACCTGCTGATGGGGCTACCTGAGAAAAGGCGTCTAATTTTCCGTATGAACCGCCTGGAGGGTCTCAGTTACGGGACCATCGCCGCAAAGCTAGGCCTATCGGTTTTTACCATTCAGAACCACATGGTTCAGGCAAAAAAACAACTGGCCGACAAACTTCCATTATTCTTGTCCAGCTTGGCATCCTAGCTGCGTTCTTCAAAGAAACTATGAACCCGCGATTCACATGACCGTGCGAGAAAGATTGATCCTCAACGGATGCAAGGATTCTGATGTGGTGGCAGAAATCATAAAAAACATCTACCCCCGCCATTTATGGCTGTGGTGGTGCGTCTGCATGTTTTGCTCCAGAGATAAGACCACACCGGAAATTGAGTTCGTCAAGGGACTGGCGGATGCTATGACGCTGCAGGAAGTCAATGAACTGCGTTGGGATTACCGACTAGCCATAAGAACCGAAAAAACCCTCTTCATGAAGCCCAACCGAAAACGAGTGCGGTCATATTTCAAAAAAATGACCAAAGCCGACATAAACAACTCAGCGACCAGTACAGATCTTCCGTAGTCCCGTAGTTTTCGCCGTTGCCTGAAAATGGACTCATCTGTTTGTGGACGTGTGATCAGTGGGTTTTGAACCCTGAGACTTGGCAGGGGACACAACTGGCACCGTGACCGCAATGGGTTCTCCAACTTGCTTTAGCTGGACTGGCTGAAAAACCACCCGCTTCGACACGTGGTGCTTTGCCGTTACTCGTTGCTTTCGTGGCAGAATTTTGGGAACCGGGCTACTTTTGGCTTTTTTTGTCGGGGCTGCTATTGGAGAGATTTCCCGGGTTTTCAATGACTTCTGCTTGGTTTTGCTAACAGCCTTCTTTTGCAAGGACTTTAGTTTGCGGCGAGTGATCTTCACTTTTGTTTTGGCCAGTTTTAGTTCCTTCCGGGTAGCTTTGGCCACGGTCTTGGCCTTGCGAGCATTTGCCCGGGCCACTTCGTATGCTTGCTCGGCGGCCTCAAGTTTTGATGCCAACGGTTTAACAATTGGGGACATTTCCGAGCTGCGGTTATTTTTGTGGCGAGCTTTCATGGTGATTCAATTCACGAACAGGGATGATGGTACGGCATTTTACGTGTTATGGAGCAATTGTTACATTAGTGTAACTATTAAACATATTATGGCGCAATCGATTAAATGTTACAATTTTCGTGACATGTCGTCTTCTCTTGATTGCAAAGTGGAAAGGAAGTGGCACCCGCCCTACATCGATTCATCTATTCCCTCCTTCCTGCGTGTCCGCCCTATACGACTACTTCATCTGCTTATTGACCGCCAACTTCCCTCGGGTTTCCTTCACTCTATACTCGACCATTTTCCTAATCAAAGTGAATGGGACTGACCTTTTGAGCGGGAATTGGACCGACCCTTTTGCCCATTTATAGCCTGCCAATTCACTGTTGAATGCCTCAATTGCGGATGGCGTGGGATAAAACCCGATGTGCTTCTGGAAGGCGGCAAAATGCACAAGGTTTCCATGCAGAACAAACGTCGGCATTTGGTATTTTATCGCTTCCTCCGCATCGGGTGCAGCCTGACTAACTATGTCACGTATTCTCTGTAGAGTCTCCTGAACGTCTTGCGGGAAACCCGCAATGTATTCGTCGATGCTCTTGGGCTGGCTGTAGTGGTTGGTTGGGCTCCTTTTCATTTTGGCTCCTATGGCTTCGAGGGAGAATTCTAGAATGCAATCTCAGTGCCGACAAAGAAATTCCGAAAGACATGCGGCCTCTTTCCACCGCGCTCGGTGCTGCCATTATAGCCACCCAAATGATCCCGCCACGACCCAAACCTGCGGTATCCTTCGAACGCGCAATCCCAACGAAGAAATACACCGCACCCCATACCTTGGCAGCAACGACGGGGAAAGTTGAGTATGCGTCCCCTGGATGTAAGCCAGGACCAATGGGACGCACCACACTCATGGACATCCGCGCCCAACCGCGCTCCATGTCTTCAATAGCGCTTTTCCAACGTCGCTCCCGTCACGTCCCGAAAAACCAGAATCGAATCATAAGGCACAACTTGGATGATCATGATTTTCATCGGCCGATAGATAATGTCGCCCGGTTTCACAGGCAGCCCGTTGATCACGATCCGGGGTTGCAGGCCCTTGCGCACGCCACTGATGACTGCTTTGTCCACCCAGGCGCGAAACGCCGGCGAAGGTTGCGCGACCTTGACGGTTTCCACGAACTCCGGTTCCGCCCGGACTGTTGCGGGTATTTCCAAAGGCGGGTCTGCCAAGGACACCTTCGCCACCACACTATCCAGCAAATCTGCCGCCGCAGACTTCAATGCATCAATATTCCCTGTTTTGGTTTCACTGGCGACCGTGACGTTTGCGTCGGGGGCCAACTTGGCCTTGGGCACCTCCGCCACTGGCTCGGGCACCATCGTGATCACCTTCGTGTCATCGGCGAGGTCATTGGCAAAATTGGTGCGTTGGTTGCCGGCCTGAACAATAGCCTGGGTTTTTTGCTGCAAAGCCTTGGCCCTCGTCTGCGCGGGTGGTTCCTCCAGCTTCAGCCCCACCATCGCGGAGCTCTTCCGCACCAGGGCATCCAGTTCCGGGATCCCGCCGAAATAATAACTGAAGAGCAAGTAACCACCGCCTACCGCCATGATCAGGGGGACCGACTTGGCAAACAGGATGAATAATTTGACCCGTGCGCTCCGGTCATTGCTGCTCCGTCGCAGCACGGGTTCCAGCACCGGCACGGTGGCCGGCGCCGTTTCCGGAATGCCGTTGAAAAAAGGGTCGGGTGATTCAGTCGGTCCCAATGCCGGTTGTTCAGGCTGAGAAGAGGTGGATTGGTCACTCAATCCGGGTAGTTCAAGTTCAACTGATCGGCGGGCAATTGAATTCTTTGCTTATGCCAAATAAATCACCCGAGAAGGCGTTGAACGGCAGCCGCCCATCTCCTCCCAGTAAATATCACGAATATCGGGATCCGATTCGAGAGTCTGCCGGCCACTGCCAGCAATCGGGTGAGCTGCGGTGTGGCATCAATGATGCGCAAGATCTCGTTACGCTGGGAGTCGCCGGTTCTGCAAAGCAAAGAAACTGGTCGTCATCGCCAACCTGATGTCCCCATGCCAGCGCCAAGGGAAATCCCAAATTCCGCACAGGTAGAACGCCGGTTCAAACCTGGGTTGGGCGGGAAGCAAGACTGAACGATTTCGATTTGGTGCTCCGCTTGAACGAATGGTTAGGATGCTTCAACGTCCTTAAGATGCCGAACTTCCCCGTTGAGAGTGACCGAACTAAACGGCCAGTTCTGGGATAGCCAAGGTATAAGGAACTTCCGCAGATCCGGCTCCAGAACTCCATCCACCTTATCTTGCCTTGCCCAAAACCAGATGTCTGCGTCTGTCCCGGTTTCGCATGGTGGATCCACATAGACACAACCGAGCAGGCGTTTCTCATCCAGCGACATCACTGCGAAGTCAAAGGACGAGCGCAGTTGAAACTCCTTTTGATGCCATCCGAGATCCACAATGTTTTGTTCGATGGTCATATCTTCCGGAGGCCAGCCCCAGATTTCACCAAAACGGTCCCAGAGATGCTGTCGGTTGGACATGACGGCATCAAAGTCCTTGAACGCATCGTGAATCGTGATCGATCGCATCCTGAAGTGCGCCGTCTCTACGACGGCTGGAACTTGGAAATCTCGCGGGAGAAACGGCATGGTAATAAAGTGCGCGGGAGGTTACTTTACCGGTCTGTCGCGGCGTAATTGAATCCGACCTGGATTGCGTGGCCAAAGCCGATAAAAATCCATCAATCGAGTCGACCGCTTCATCAAATATTCGACCTAATACAATTTGCCGAGCAGGGCCCCAGTCTTGTCCTTGAAGACCAATATCGAGCCGGCACCTTGGACCCCTTCGATACTGATGCCCAGGTCTTCGTCGATGATCTCGTCCTTGTCGTAGACATAGCCGTTGACGTAGGCCTTGGGGCTGGCGCCGTCCATCACCCCGCTGACGTTGGCTTTCCCCACCCAGATTCTGAATTTCACCATCGGTTCAATTTCACTCGCCACTTTCACCAAACTCATTTCCTCCAGCATGCCCATGACCGCACCGGTTGGATCCTTGCCCTTGGGTTTCGCTTCAGCTGTTGGGCCGGTCGCGGCAGGATTCACGGCCGCCGGATCGGGGCTTGCCTGAGGACCGCCCTCGCCCTCGGCCGCAGGGGCTTGTTCGCCCGCCTTGGCCAGGGCCGTGACCGCCGCATTGATATCCATGCCAGACTCCGCGGCATTGGCAAGATGGGTCAGTTTGTCCATGTCCACATTGTCGTCGGCCAGCGCATTGGCAAAATCCACACTGCGGTTGTTGGCCTTCACCACGTCCTTGGCCTTGTCCATCATCTGGGTGACCGCCGCCTTCTTCTTCACCGCGGGCGGGGGAGCCATCTTGATCCCCACCATCCCCGCCGCCTTGCGCTTGAAATTATCAATGAATGGCAATTCGCCAAAATAACTGGTGTAGGAATAATAGGCGATGAAACCGACCAACATGATCGGCATCACCTTGGCAAACAGCTTGAGACCCAGCACCAGGACCTTGATGGTCACCGATTCGCCCTTGGGTTGCCGCATCACAATGGGAATTGCTGCGGCGGTGGATACAGCCCCCGCGACCGTGGGTCCACCTGGCGACGTATCTCCGGCTGGCGCTGACGGTGTGGCCTGATCCCCTGCCCCCACGGGTTGAGCCCCCGCTGCTGCATCGGCCGGCTGCGGCGGAGCGGATGCTGTATTTTCCGCAGCTGGCTGCGGGTCTGGGGACTCTTTATTCACGGAGGGCCCTGTCTACGGGGGCAAATACCTTTGAGCAATTCCGATTTTCGCCGCGTTTGCCGGAACCTGTGAAAATCGGCTGATTCAGTCGCATAAACAGCAGCAAATCCCCCTGTGCCGTGAAAAAAACGGGGCGAGTATGTGAGGGAGTCGACCGACTGGGTTCGACGGAATATTCAGTCCAGCGTGATCACCCGGCCACTTTCGACTGAGCGCACCGCCGCATCCAATACCTTTTGCGCGGCAAGACCATCGGCGCCGCTGCCATCGATGTCCTCGGGCCGGGTGCCCTTGGCGACTTGTTCGAGGAAGGATTCGATCCGGTTGCGAAAGGTGTCCTCAAAATCGGTGATCCCACCGAAAACCGGATTGGTATAAACTGTTTTCTCTCCCTGTCCCGCCGGATAGAGCGTGGCCTCGCGCCACATGTCATCGATGACCAACCGACCGGCCGTGCCGGCGACCTCGCAGCGTTCCATCGGGTGTCCCCGCTCAATGTCGTAGCTGCCCGTCAGGGTGCCCACGGCGCCGTTGCGAAAACGCAGGTTGAAGGTGGCGGTGCTCCAGATTTTTCGCCCGGGGGCTTTGGTCGCAAAACACTGCACCGCCGCGATGTCGCCGCCAAAATGCCGCAGGATGTCTATGGCATGCGGATGGAGGGATTTGATGTGAAACCATGGCGATGACTCGTTGGCATTCATGATCCACAGGCTCATGTTCAGGAAGAGCAGATGGCCGAGTTTGCCCTCGGTCTGCCAGCGCTTGGCGATGCGGGCGGCGGGGGTAAACCGGTGGTTCATGTCGACTCCGAAACACACTCCCTTGGCTTTGGCCAATGCCACCATTTCCTCCGCGGGGGCAATCTCGTTGCAAATGGGTTTCTCACAAAGCACGTGGGCCCCGGCGGCCAAAGCCTGCAGGGTCGGCCGGTA
>JAIPJW010000046.1 GCA_021734075.1 Cephaloticoccus sp. | reverse complement strand
TATTTGCGCGACGAACCGGCGCATGGCTGGCCCGGCAACACCAATATGGCCTGAAGTCGCGCACGCCAGCCGGTGGCGGGGATACGCTGGTGAGCTGGTTGGCCTCGACCGAACCGGGCCACTGTGAACTTTTTGCCGGGGCCCTGGTTTTGCTGGCACGGACGGCAAACATCCCCGCGCGCGTGGTCACGGGTTTTCGGGGCGGCTCCTGGAACGGGTTCAGCAACAACTACACCCTGCGCAATTCAGATGCCCATGCGTGGGTTGAACTTTTTGACGCGGCCTCGCAGAGTTGGCTCAGGGCGGACCCGACCCCCGGAGCCAATGCCATTGGCTTGGATGCAACGACCCTGACCGCAGTGCAGACCCGCACGGTTGATCGCAGTTGGACTGCGCGTTTCGATTCCCTGCGAATTTTTTGGTATCGGCGCATCGTCAACTTCGACCAGCGCACCCAGGTGGAGACGATCAAGGCGGTGAAGACCGCAACCCAGGAAACCGGGCGCAAATTTCGACTGTGGTTGCAGGCCCTGGGTGGGCGGGTCAAGGACTGGCTCTCCACTCCCTGGGACGCCCGGCGACTGGCACGGTGGCTTGCCGTAGCAGGGTTGGCGGCGACCGTGGGTTGGCTCGGGCACAAAGGGCTGAAATACTGGTGGCAGGGCCAGTGGCGGAGACACCAGGGGCGGATGCACCCGACCCGGATCGAGGCAGGGAGGTGGCTGCAGCTTTTGCGGGGTCGGGAAATCGAACCGACCTTACAGTTGGAGCTCGAGCGCCTGCGCTACGGGGCGGAGCAGGCCTGGCCCAAGGCGGAGGAGGTCTTTCTACGGGCGCGCCGGCACTGGCGTCGCGTGCGCCGTAATCCCGTCATTTCGACTTGAACGGTTGAATCGTGGCGCGGGTGGCGGGTTGGTTTTTTTTCCGGAAATATTCCTGCATGATGCGACTGGCCACGGGTGCGGCATAAAGCCCGCCACCGAATTCCTCGCCCGCCGTGTCACCCTCTATCGCCACCGCTATTGCGATCTCGGGATTTTCGATGGGTGCGAAACAGATGAACCAGGCGACGTTTTTATTGCCGGGGATTTGAGCCGTGCCGGTCTTGCCGGCGATGCGCACGTTCGGCACCCGCAGGGCGGGCAGGTTGGTCAGGACCTTGGCCGTGCCAATGGTGGTGCAATCCTCCATGCCCTTGAGCAGGGCGGCCCGTTGTTTCGGGGTCAGGCCGATCGGCTCGGCGTGCTGTGTCGGAGCGTTCGCCTGGTGCAGCAGCGTGGGTTTGGTGAACACCTCGCCACGGGCGACCGAGGCGACAAAACACGCCATGTCGAGCGGGGTGACCAGCACGAAGCCCTGGCCGATGGCCATGTTGGCGGTGTCCCCGGGAAACCAGTTTTGACCGACATGCTCGACCTTCCATTTCTGATCGGGAATGACCATGCGGCTGGTTTCGTGGGGCAACTGGATGCCGGATGGCCGATCCAGGTGAAAACGCCGGGCTTCAACCGCAATTCTTTCCGCACTGGTGCGCCAACCGGCTTCATAAAAGTAGATGTCGCAACTGGAGGAGATGGCCTCGGGCAACAGCACTTCACCGTGATGGCCGCGACCGTTGTAACAGACATAATTTCGCCCGTTGGTGTGCAGGACGCCTGCGCAATTCACGATGGGTTCATCCGTGGGCAGCGCCCCGCTGTGCAATCCGGCGATGGCGGTCAGGATCTTGAAGGTGGAGCCCGGAGGATAGGCACTACTGATGGCGCGATTGGCCCAGGCCTGGCGTTTTTCTATGTCCGCACTGTCAGTGAAGGACAGTCGCGGGGAAAATATCTCCAGATTATAGTCGGGCACACTGGCCAGCACGAGCACCTCGCCCGTGCGGACATCCAGGGCCACCGCGGCGCCGGGGGTTTCAAATTCACGCAACTTGTCCTCGGCCGCGCGCTGGAGATCCATGTCGAGCGAGGTGACCAGATTCTGACCCTGCACGGGTTGCTTCTTCTCCAACGGGGGATTGATGCGGAAGCCGGCCGGATCGACGCGGAAAATCGTGCCCCCGGATTCCCCCTGCAGCCGGTTGTCGAAAACCTTTTCCAGTCCGTCGCGCCCGATGCTGCCCTTGAGTTTGAAGGTGCGCAGGTCGTCGCCGGGAAAATCCTCCGCCTCGATGTCGGGGTTGACGCCGACATAGCCCAACGTATGCGCCGCCGCCGCGCCGAAGGGATAGAAGCGGGTGCTTGAGGTGTAGACCTGCAGGGGTGAACTCACGGGTAAACTTTCCAGCAGGCGCGCGTATTCCGCCGGCTCGAGGTCATCGAGCAAGGTATAGGGGAGCAAAAGTTCGCGCACGAAATGCCGGGTGAGGTCACGCCCATCCACCTTTTCGCTGCGACCGAGCACGGTGTTCACCTGGTCGAGGTATCGCTGCACCACACTGGCCCGGGCAATTTGCTCCATCTGGGCGGAGCTGGGGACATCCTTGTCGCCGCTGGCGCGATAGTTTTTGCGGATGATGATGTATTCGCGACGAAATTCCCGGCGCAACTCGTCGAGGTAAAGCACGACGGAGAAACGCGGCCGGTTGCCGACGATCACCCGGCCGTCCCGGTCGTAAATGTTGCCCCGCGGGCCGGGGACAAGAATGCGGCGCTGACTTTGCATCCGCTCCCGCTCATGATGCTGGTCGGTCTTGAAGAGCTGCTGGTAGGCCACGCCAACGGCGAGGGTGATCAACAGCACCGCAATGATGAAGTAAAACATGATGATCCGCGGGTCGTAACCCTTGTGCGACTCGACCAGATTGCCCGATTGCGATGCAAGATTGGCCATGACGGTTTCTAGAAGCGGCTGCGCATGGCGTAGCGATCAAGTTCAAGGATGCGGGCCTGCAGGGCCAAAAACCACGGACCAACCAGCAGCAGGCAGACTTGGGACAGCGCCAAATCAAACAGCAGGCGCGGCCACAGCTGACCGACGACCGGGTTGCCCAGGATCACCACGACCGAAAGTGCGACATACAGCCCGAGGTTGGCGATGAAGGCGACGACCAGTTGGGTGGTCGGATGATCGGAGGGGATGCGGTGATGAGCCTTGTTGATGAAGGCATGGGCCACGACAAACAGCAGCATATGGGTGCCGAAGGGCACGGGGGTATTGGCATCGCACAACAACCCCCCCAGCACCGTGACCAGCATGCCGCCCCGGACCGGCAGACGCAGCGCGGCGAAAGTCAGGTAGAGCGCGCCGAGGAAAATATGACTGTGCCAGACCGCAAGGTAGTGATTGATCTGCGTCACCAGGGTCCAGAGCAGCAGCAAGGACAGAAAGGTCAGCAACCACTGGCGTTTCATGGCATTATTCCTCCGCGACCGGCACCAGCACGGTCACTTCGGTCAGTTCACTCAACCGTGGATCGAGTTCAACTTCACCGGTTTTGAACAGCCCGTCGGTGCTGGGCTCGAGCTTGACCACCCGACCCAGGGTAAGGCCGGCCGGAAAGACCCCGCCCAGCCCTGAGGTAACCAGGCGCTTGGTGGAGGTGGCGCTGGCGAAAATGTCGATCGGCACAAACTCGATGATGCCACGGGCCGGACCAAAGGTGGGGTTGAGGCCGCCCTGGAAACTCATGGGTCGTTCGTCACCCTCGACGACCGCCGCGAGGCGAACGCCGGGGCTGCTGATCAGCTCAACGGTGGAGGTGTAGGCATGCACCGCCGTGATTCGACCGACGACCCCGCCGGAGAACACCACCGGCGCTCCCACCGTGATGCCGTAGTTGCGGCCCTTGCGGATGGTGCAGCGCTGCCACCAGGCGGAAAAATCCCGCCGCACGACCCGGGCATGCTCCAGGCGGTGGGCCGGTTGCAGCGGCACACGCAGGAGATTTTCCAAGCGCTCGATTTCCGTGCGCAGGCCGGTGTTTTGCTGCACCGCCAGATCGTAGGAGGCATTGATCCGCGCCAGATCGCGACCGGCCTCGATCAGCTCCTGCTTGGAATGGGCGCGCAGCGACCAAAATTCCTGCAGGTCGCGCACATGGGAGGCACTGACCGAGATGGGGGCTTGCAGTTCAAAAAAGGAGGCGCGCAGCAGGGATTTGACCGCAACGGGGACAATGAGCCACCCGACCACCACAATGGCCAGGGTAAGAAAGGGTTTGGCCTGATCGAATCGGTTGGAAGGCACGGCGTTCGGCGGAAGCTAACCCGTGTGGACGGCAATGCCACCAGAAAAGCATTCGCGACCCGACCAAAATTCAACGCGGGCTCAAACGTGCTGCATCAGCCAGGCCAAATCACTCAACACCTCGCCGGTGCCATTGGCCACGGCGGAAAGGGGATCATCGGCAATCGTCACGGGCAGACCGGTTTTGTCACTGAGCAGGCGGTCGATCCCTCGAATCAACGCTCCACCACCGGCCATGACGAAACCCCGGTCAACCAAGTCGGCGGAAAGCTCGGGCGGGCAGCGCTCGAGGGTCACGCGGACGGCATCAACAATGGCCGCGATGGTATCACTGAGTGCCTCGCGGATTTCCTGTGAAGTGATGTGAATGGTCTTGGGCAGACCGGCCACGGAGTCACGCCCCTTGACCTCCATCGTCAACTCCTCGTCAAGCGGGTAGGCCGAGCCGACGCGACATTTGATTTCTTCCGCCGTGCGTTCACCAATCAACAGATTGTAGGCACGCTTCATGTAGTTGATGATGGCGCTGTCCAGCTCATCACCGGCGACGCGGATGGATTTAGAAAAAACGATGCCGTTGAGGGAAATGATTGCGATCTCGGTGGTGCCGCCACCGATATCGACTATCATGTTGGCGGCCGGTTCATCTATGGGCAGACCGACGCCAATGGCTGCGGCCATCGGCTCCGGGATGGTGATCACATCGCGGGCACCGGCGTGCAGGGCGGAGTCCTTGACGGCTCGCTTCTCCACCTCAGTGATGCCGGAGGGGATGGCGATAACGACACGCGGTGGGGCACGGAAAGAGGAATTGGACACTTTCCGGATGAAATAGCGCAGCATCGCCTCGGTGACGTCGAAGTCAGCGATGACGCCGTCTTTCATCGGGCGAATGGCCGTGATATTGCCGGGGGTGCGACCGAGCATGCGCTTGGCCTCGTCGCCCACGGCCCGCACTTTCCGGGTATTGGTGTCAAGTGCGACCACGGACGGCTCGCGCAAGACGATGCCCTTGTCTTTCAAGTAGACGAGGGTGTTGGCGGTGCCCAAGTCGATACCGATGTCGTTTGAAAAATATCCGAGGAAATTAGCTGCCATAATTGCGGGTGAGGGTGACGCTGTTCCGCCAACGGAAACGAATCGGCGCCTGACCGTGGTGTCAACGCGGTAAATTGTATCGTAGCCCGAAACTTACGAAGCGGACTTGACCCGTATGGGTCCGACCGCCGTGCTGAAGGCAGTGGAGTATCCTAATGCACGGAATTGATTTCATCCAGGATTTGGCCGTCGTGGTGCTGGTGGCCGGTCTGGTGGGCTGGGCTTGCCAGCGTGCCGGCTTGTCCGTGGTGGTCGGCTATCTCGTGGCCGGCATGGCGATAGGTCCGTTCAACCTGCCGGTGGCCATGGTCTCGAACATTGAGCGGATCGAAACACTTTCGCAGATGGGCCTGGTGTTCCTGATGTTTTCGATCGGGATGAAATTGAGTTTGCGCAAACTGCGCAAACTCGGCCTGGCGCTGGTGTTGGCGACGATCATCGAAGCCGTGATCATTTCCCAACTGGCCCGGGCCACCGGCGGGCTCATGGGTCTGGGTTCGGTGGAAACGGTTTTTCTGGGCGCCATGTTGATGATCTCAAGTTCGGCCGTGATCATCAAGGTGCTCGCGGACATCGGCGCCACCCACGAAAAGGCCGGTCAGATGGCAATGGGCGTATTCGTGGTCGAGGATGTGATCGCCGTCCTGCTGCTGACGGGTCTGAGTTCCTATGCCACCCTGGCGGGGGTGCATGCCGAATCGGCCACTTTCAGCCACACGCTGCTGCTGTTGACGGCCTTTGTCGTGTTGGTGGGGATCGTGGGCGTGCTCGTGGTGCCCTGGTTGCTCAGGAAACTGAGTTTGACGGGTGGGGTGGAGTTGCCGACCTTGGTGCAGGTGGGTTTGTTGTTCGTGCTGGCCACGGCGGCACAGCGGGCGGGTTTCTCCCTGGCTTTGGGCGCTTTTCTCCTCGGGGCAATCGTGGCGGACACGCCGCAACGCACCCAGGTCGACCGCACTTTCGAGGGGTTGCGCGACGTCTTCAGTGCCGTCTTCTTTGTGGCGATTGGCATGCTGATCGATGTGAGCGCGTTGTTCGACGTGTGGGGGCTGGTGCTGGTGGTGGCGGCACTGGCACTGCTCGGCCGGGCACTGGCCTGCGCGACCGGCCTGTTGATCACGGGATCACGCACCGCCGAAGCGGTGCGGGTGGGACTGCTGGTTGTGCCGATTGGTGAATTCACTTTTATCATCGCCCAACTCGGTATTGCCGGCGGGGTGCTGCCCAAGAGCTTTCAGGCCGTGGCGGTGGGGGCTGCCTTGGTGACCACCTTCGCGGCCCCACTGCTGGCCCGCCGCTCGTCGCGGATGGCCGATTGGTGTGCGCGGCGGGAACCGGAATGGCTGTCCACCTGGTTGCGGGTTTATCGCGGATGGCTGGAGCGACTGCGCATCCACGAAGCGCGCAACATGCTCTGGCAATTGAGCAAGAAGCGACTGATCCAGATCGGGGTTGAACTGCTGCTCGTGACCGGGCTGTTTGCCTTTTCCGGACCCTTGTTTGCTCTGATGCTGAAAGTCATCCCCCCGGACTGGCTGTTCCCCTACGGTCCGCAGATCCTTTATTGGAGTGGCATCACGCTGCTGAGCCTCGCGCCGCTGGTGGCCATCTGGCGAAATCTATCGGCCCTCGCCATGCTCGTGGCTGAGGTGGTTTTTGCCTCCCACCCGACGCAGGCCCCGCGCTTTGCGCCGATGCTCGAACTTGCACTCAAGATGGTCGGTGGGTTGATGATATTTCTCCTCTTAAGCTCATTCCTGCCCTTGAGTGGCGGGGCCCGTTGGGTGCCGGTGGTCGTGGTGGCCGTGGTGGCGGTCGTGGTCGGGCTTTTCCGGCGCAAATTGATTTATTGGCACAGCGTGTTGGAAGTTGAACTGCAGGAACGGCTCGCCCAGCCCGTCAGCGGGGGCACGTCCCCGGGTTGGTTGGCGCCGCATAAGGATTGGAATATCACCCTCGCGGAATGCGTTCTGCCGGATTTGGCCGATGTGCGGGGACGCACTTTGGGCGAGTTGCAATTACGCACCAGGATTGGTTGCACGGTGGCCGGGGTCGAAAGGCAGGGTGTGCTGATCGAGACACCTCCGGCCGATTTTGCCTTGTATCCCTGTGACCGGGTGCTGCTTTTGGGCAATCCGGAACAGACGGCGATCGGCAAGGCCTTCATCACCCGGGTTTCGGGCACGCAGCCTACCTCCGGTTTTGATGATGTGCGGATGGAAACAGTGGTCGTGCCGGGCAACAGCGGTTTGGCGAACCGCACCCTGGCGGAACTGGCCCCGACGCATCAGGTGGGGGTGCAGGTCACAGGCATTCACCGCCAGGGCGTGCGGATATTGAATCCCGGCGGTGAGGAAAAACTTTTGCCCCATGATGAGGTGTTGTTGCTGGGCACGGAAACGCAGATCTCGGCGTTTGCCAGCTGGGCCGTCAAACCGTCCACCGCAACTGAGCCATAAAAAAAGCGCACCGGAGGGTGCGCTTGGGAAATTCACCTGAGCGGGAGCTCAAGCCGGGTTGTCGGGACCCTTGTCGGTTGGTTGCTTTTTCTCCCCGGCATTGGTCTCGGGGGTCTCGTCCTTGGTCGCCTTTTTGAATTCCTTGATGGACTGGCCCAGCCCCTTGGCGAGCGACGGCAATTTGGCGCCACCAAACAGCACCAGGAGGATAACCAATATAACGATCAGCTCAGGCGTGCCCAAACCAAAAATACCGGCCATAAAGGAGGAGAATTCCATGATGCAAGGCTAGTCCGGTTGAAAGGACTGTAAAGCGGGAAAGGGTCAGGGGCGCGGGATGAGGGCGGAGGCCAGGGCGGCAATACCCCCGGCTCCAGCCGCCTGTTGGGCATTGCCCGCGGCGACCTTGAGCAGGTTCTGGGCGTTGTCGATCTGCTCGGCATCGAAGAAGCCGTGCAGCTGGCGGATGCGCGTCGGGTGGCGCATCTTGCGCAGCGCCTTGGCCTCGATTTGGCGGATACGTTCGCGGGTGACCTTGAATTGCTTGCCCACCTCCTCGAGGGTGCGGCTGTAACCGTCGACCAACCCGAAGCGCAGGGAAAGCACGCGGCGTTCGCGTTCCGTGAGGGAGTCCAGCACGTCGATGATTTTTTCCCGCAGCAGCGAGAAGGCTGTCATGTCGTAGGGATTCTCCGCGCTCTTGTCCTCGATGAAGTCGCCGAAGCTGGTGTCGTCTCCGTCACCCACGGGGGACTGGAGCGAGATGGGTTGTTGGGCCATCTTCATGATCTGCTGCACGCGTTCCACGGGCAGGTTCATTTCGTCGGCCACCTCTTCCGGGGTCGGCTCGTGGCCGAATTCCTGGAGCAGCTGTTTCTGAACCTGCATGACCTTGTTCAACGTCTCGATCATGTGCACCGGAATACGGATGGTGCGGGCCTGATCGGCGATCGAACGGGTGATGGCCTGGCGGATCCACCAGGTGGCATAGGTGGAGAATTTGTAGCCGCGACGGTATTCGAATTTTTCGACGGCCTTCATCAGGCCCATGTTGCCCTCCTGAATGAGATCGAGGAAGGAGAGGCCGCGGTTGGTGTATTTCTTGGCGATGGAAATCACGAGGCGCAGATTGGCCTCGACCATCTCGGTCTTGGCCTGATGGGCCTCGCGGATATGCACATTGGTCTGGCGGACAATCTCGAGCAAGCGGACCGGATCAATGCGCTGGGCGGCCTCGATTTGCTTGAGCTGGGCCTTGATGTCCTTGATGTCGATCGCGGCATCGCGCTTCGTCTTGGGGTGCTTGGAGCGTTCGAGCTGGGCGAGCAGTTGCTCGGTTTTTTCAATGACCGGACGCAGCTGCTCCAAGTATTCCTCGTAAACCTTCAGCTTGAAGAAGAACTTGCTGAAATTGGGCCGGAGCAGGTTTTCCCGCTTGCGGAATTTGGCCATGATCTTCTTGCGCTCGGCATCGCTGTGGGCGGCTTGGTATTCGTCCCAGCCGGCGGAGACGGTTTTTTCACCCTTCTGGGTGGCCTCAACCAGCTTGGGCAGTGACTTGAAGTAGGCCTCCCGGCTGTCGATTTTTTTGTCGATCACGATGCGATCGAAACGTTCCTCGCGATTGAGCAACCGTTGACCGAGATAAGCGATATGCGCGCCGACCGCGGTGGCTTCGAACAAGGCGGTCTGGGCCTTGAGCTCGGCATTTTCAATGCGCTTGGAAATTTCGACTTCCTGTTCACGGGTCAGCAACGGGACCTGGCCCATCTGCTTGAGATACATGCGGACGGGGTCGTCCAGGATGTCATGCTGCGAGGAGCGGGTTTCCTCCTCCTCGGCCTCCTCCATGCGCTGCTTGTATTCCTTGACCTGGTCGGGCTCGAGAATCTCGATCTCCAGATTCTGCAGAATCGAGAGGATGTTGTCGATTTCCTCCTGGTTTTCCACCGACTCCGGCAGGGCCTCATTGATGTCGTCGAACGTGAGGTAGCCCTGCTCCTTGGACTGGCGGATGAGCTGACGGATCTTCTCGTTGATTCCTCCGGCGGCAATATCGCCCGTGCCGTTGACGTCGGCTTTTTCGAGGGCGGCTTCAACGGCCTCGGAGTGGGAAGAATTGGCTTTGGCAGACTTGGCTTTACGCGGCATGGTGAATTGGAAACAAAAAATCAGTCCGCCACGTTAAGAGTGAGCGGTTGGCGGAGCTGGCGATGGATATTGGAACGTTCTTTTAAGAGTGAAATTGGGTCAGTTTCACTGTCCGCTTGGTGGTTGGCTAAATCAAGTTCTATTTGCTGCAGGCGGGGTTCGAGGGCCCGGGCCCGCAACATACGCAAACCTTCATCCGCCACTTTCACCGGGTCTTCGAATGCAGGGGTATCGAAAAGCAGGGAGGCGACAAGCGCTTTTTCCTCAGGAGTTTCCAGCAAATCGTCGAGGTGATCCCGGCCGGGCCAGCTGCCGTGCTCAAATTCCGCCAAAAAGCGGTTGAGCAGCACCCCGGCCGGATTACTAAGATCAATCCATTCGTGGGGTAACACCATGGCTAGTTGTGGTCCCAGATGCTCAAAATGAAGAATGACAATTAATAGGTTATATTCTGGATTCTCAATAATCTGCCCGAAATTACCTATTTCCTTAGGCACATTAAGTTTATTATTATCATGCCTTAACGATTTTGATTTATGTTTAAGGAATGCGGCTTCGACTGAATGTGGTAGTATCCTTAGCTGTCCGAAAGCCGGTGCCAATTTTACCAAAAGAGATTTTTGTGTTATCTCGGATTCGGCCGACGAAATGATATCAAAAGCGGATTCAATCGCTCTGGTTTTGGTTTCAATCGATGCCGTTTCAGGGCTTCTCAGAAGATATTTCTGAATAAATGTTTCAATTCCAAAGGCGTTTTTTTGTAGTTCGCGGTAGGCTGCTAGCCCTCTTTCCTGAAATAATAAGTCAGGATCTAGTTTTTCATCATTATTACTGCCAAGGAACGTAATTTCCAATTTCGCCTTTAGTGCCATGGGTAAAAATCTCATTGCAGCTTTTTGGCCCGCACCATCGCCGTCGAAAAAACACTCCACATGGTTGTGATAGCGCCGGATGAGCACCAACTGGGTTTCAGTGATGGAGGTGCCCTGCGGTGCGATCGCGGTCTTGAGGCCAACACTCCAGCAGCGCAGCGCGTCGAGCTGACCCTCGACCAGCACAAAGGGATGGCCTTCGCCCACGGCAGTGCGGGCCCGGTCCAGATTGAAGAGCAGGTTGCCCTTGGTGAAGATGGGGGTTTCCGGGGAATTGACGTATTTGGCCTCGCGGGAGGGGTCGTCACCCGGGGTCAGATCGGTTTGGCGGGCGGTGAACGCCACCACCCTCCCTTGGTGATCGCGGATCGGAATCATCAGGCGACCGCGAAAACGGGGCTTGAGTGAGCCCAACCCCAGCACGGCCTGTTCCCGCATGAAGAAAAGGCCGCATTGGCGCAGGGCCTCCTCGGAGAATTTGCGTTTCAGCAACAGGGCGCCCAGACCGTCATCCACCGGCGTGGCCCCGCCGATCTTGAATTCCTCGGCCAGTTCGGGGGCGAATTTGCGCTGTTCCACCCAATACTTGCGCAGGTAATCCCCGGTGGGCGTGTGCGCCTTGTAGGATTGGTGGTAGTGTTCGGCCGCCAGTTCATGGATCTCGAATATTTCCTGTCGCAGGGAACGCTCCTCGCGACTGGGACCGGAACCCTGCTCGTATTCGATTTCCACGGCGAAACGCTGACCAATGGCCTCCACGGCCTCGGTGAAGCCGAGTTGCTCGGTTTCACGCACGAAGGTGATGACGTCGCCCGCCTTGCCGCACCCAAAGCACTTGTAAAATCCCTTGTCCGGATCGACGTGAAACGAGGGCGATTTCTCGTTGTGGAACGGGCAGAGGCCCTTCAAGCGGCTGCCGGCCTTGCGCAAAGTCACCACGCGGGAGACAACATCCGCGATGTTCACGCGCAACTTGAGGTCGCGCACACAGGTGGGTTTGATGACAGGCATTTAGTCGCAATGCGCCGCACTGGCGCAAAGAATGCACTTTCAACTGGCTGACCGTGCTGTCAAGTTTCCGGACTTGTGGAGGAAACATCCCCCGATTTCAGGCGACTCATGCTTATGCGTTTTTACATTTTGACGGCACTTCTGCTGACGGTTTCAACCGGCTTGCGCGCCAGCGTGACGCCGCCACCGCCAGCGGATAAATTACCGGTATGGGAGGTGCAGTTGCCGGATTTCACCCTGGCCTCCTATGACCGGGAGGTGGAGCGCCTGATCAGCAATTTCGAAAAAACCAGTGGCCGGCGATTGGTGCCGGGGGTCAAGAAAAAGGTCGGCCTCAAGATCTACGCCGATTCCGGACCGGGCATGGCCACGCCATTGCCCCTGGTCAAAGCCGTGATCAATGCCCTCGAGCGACGGGGCTTTGAGTCGGGCAACATTTTTCTGGTGGGCTTGAATCAATTGCGCCTGCGGATGACAGGTTACCTGCCCTCGTTGGCCAGCGGCGGGTCGGCGTTTCCCGGTCACCCCATCTATGTGCTGGAATCCGGCCGGTTCTTTGACCCGGTCTGGTTTTATGACAGCCCGCTGCCCCAGCGTTTTGACCCGATTTTCATCGAGTCGCAGACCAAGGGTGTGCCCAACAGCACGACCAAGGACGAGGACCGCAAAAGTTTTCTCGCCACGCCCTTGTTCCTCGATGCGGATTTTTGGATCAACCTGCCGGTTTATACCGATCATCCCACCCTCGGGGTGAACGGGGCGCTCGTGAATGCCACGCTTTGGAATGCCTCCAATACGGCCCGTTTTTTCCGCAGTCCGGCGAACGCTCCGGCGGCCGTGGCCGAGATGAGTGCGATCCCCGAATTGCGCGAGACCTGGGCCTTTACCCTCGTCAGTCTGCAGCACTATCAATTCATCGGCGGCCCGTTCTTCAATTCACTCTATTCCATCTCGGAACCCAAGTTGTGGCTGAGCCAGGATCCGGTGATTCTGGACTCGCTCATGCTCGACCGCATCAACCGATGGCGCAAATTGGCGGGATTCCAGCCGGTTTCGGAGGAGATCCGGACATTGGAATTCGCGCAAATGCTGGGCGTCGGTTCGGACGACACGAAAACCGCCAAGATCATCGAGCTGGAACAATAAACCGCTTGTCACCGGCCCGCGGGGCCGTGAATTTAACCCACGATGACCACGATGTATCTTCCCTTTCTGATCCAGGCGGCACTCGCGGCCGGTATTGCCGGGGCCATCATCGCGGCTACGCATATTTTTGGCCAGCGCGCCAAAAAGAATCAGATCAAGGACACCGCCTATGAATGCGGCGTGCGATCGCTGGGCATCGTGCATTCGCGGTTCTCCGTGAAATTCTACGTCACCGCGATGCTCTTCATTATCTTCGATATCGAAGTGGTGTTCCTGATTCCGCTTACCTTCATTTACCGGGAGTTTCTCGCGCACAACATCGCGATTTTCTGGCCGATCATGTTTTTTATCGGCGTGCTGGTGCTCGGCTTGTTTTACGAAATCAAGAAGGGTGCGCTCGAGTGGGAAAAGTGATCCCCGGTCAGCTCATGTCGCGGTGCCCCCCTCCAGGAACTCATCATGCGACTTGAGAAAATAATCGCCCGCAGTCGCATCATTGAACTCCGCAGCACCTCCCTGCGCGGTGCCCTGGAGGAATTGCTCGCCATCAGCGTGGAGAAATTCAGCGACCTGAAGCCGGAGCCCTTGTTGCGTGGACTCCTCGCCCGTGAGAGCACGATGACCACTTATCTGGGTTTGGGCGTTTCCCTGCCGCACGTGCGGGTGAAAATGAACCGACGTTATGTGCTGGCCATCGGCCGCAGCCGGGTGGGGGTCAAACACGACGGGGCCAAGGATGACGAACGGGTGCATTTGCTCTTCATGTTGATTGCGGGGGAGAAGGCGCGCGATTACCTGCAGGTGCTCGCCACGATAGCCCGGCAGGTGCGTGAACCCGATCTGGTGGAAAACCTCACCAGTGCGCCTGATTTGGACACGCTTTACGATCGATTGATCGGTGGTTTTGGCAGCATACGCCCGGTGCAGGCCCAGCAGAACCGCACCAACCGGCTGATGTTCCTGGAGGCGCAGCGCGTGGCCAAGGGGGCGGGTTGCAGCGCCATCATGGTGTTTGGTGATACGTTTGTCGGCGGCATCCAGTCCGACGCCCTGCGCTCCAAAACCAAGACGATTCTGGTCACCCGCAACCCCATTGAACCGAGTGATGACCACCGGGAGTTCAACGTGACCATCCAGGTGCGTTCTTTTTCGAGCCAGCGCATGGCGCAGTTGCGCAGTGCCATTCTCGTGGCGCTGACCCGGGGCGTGATCACCTTCAACGATCGTATCTGTTGCGTGGGCGGAGTGGCGGCCAGCAACCAGTTTGACACCCTGACCGTGGTCGACATCGAGCGGGAGTTTCAAACCTTGCTCACCGGTCAACAGGACCTGCTCCCCGAGGATGTGAAACCGGAAGTGCTGGAACGGGTCATTGCCGTGGCCACCGAGTTGGCGGTCGAGGGCCGCGAGGGCAAACCGGTGGGCTGTCTGTTTGTCGTGGGCGATATTGCGCGGGTCTCCAAGTTCGCCAAGCCACTCGTGCTCAATCCTTTTTACGGTTACAAGGAAGAGGACCGGAATATCCTCAATCCGTTCATGGACGAGACGGTCAAGGAATTTTCGTCCATTGACGGGGCATTTTTGATCGGGGGGGATGGGGTGGTCGAGTCAGCCGGCAGCCTGATCCAGGCCGTCGACACCGAGCATGCGCTGCCCAGCGGGTTGGGGAGCCGGCATGCGGCGGCGGCGGCGATCAGCCTCAAGGCACAGTGTATCTCCATCGTGGTTTCGTCCAGTTCAGGCCAGGTGACCCTTTTTCGACGAGGTGTGATGCTGCCGCTGACGGAAAGCCGGTATTGAAGATGCCCACGGCCTGAGTGAGGCAAACTTTGGAGTTGCCCTCCGGTCGGCGCAGGCTTTGCTCTGACCCTTCACAACTTTCAACCATGCAAGACAACGTAATTCTCGAATGCACCGAAGCCCGCAAAGAGGGCAAGCCCGTCTCCCGCTACCTCACCACGCGTAATAAGAAAACCGTGACCGAGCGTATCGAGAAGAAGAAGTATAATCCCTTCCTGAAGCGTCACACGCTGCACAAGGAGATCAAGTAACTCCAGCTCTGGAGTTTGTGCGCTGGGACAGCCGGGCTTGAGCCCGGCTTTTTTGTGGCCGGATTCGACGCAGGCCCCCTGAGTTTTACCGCCCAGTGGTCAGAGTTTGGCGACGGGGGGATTGGTCCCTGCCGGCTGCAGGCGACGAGCGGCCCGCCAACCTTCACGGTGTTTGCGGATCCAGTCCAACAAGGCCCGTTCAAAGCCGATGTCATAGCCCAGTCGCTCGGACTCAAGCCACTTGTGCTTCAGGATTTCCTCACGTTCAGCCAGAAATTCCTGATACAAGCTGGACGATTTGACGAATTCGCGAGACGTCGTGGGCTCTTGAGCGGATAAAGTCATGCCTGGTTCAGGTGGCAAATCAGAGCGACACGACGCGTGCTGTCAATGCCTAGGATTTTCCCAAACGTTAAGTTTGTGACGTTTGAGTCTTTTCCAGGCGCGCGAGCAGGCCATCGGCAATCTCGCGGAAGATGCCTGAAACCATGTGATTGGCGTCACTGACCACGATGGGTTGCCCCAAGTCGCCTCCAGCCCGGATTTCGGGCACCAAGGGAACTTGGCCCAGCAACACGGTGCCCAGTTTCTCGGCCGTGGCGGCTCCGCCTCCGTTGCCAAAGAGGTCGTGGCGTATGCCGGCCGGATCCACGAAATAGCTCATGTTTTCCGCCACGCCCAGCAGGGGCACGTTGACCTTTTGGAACATCAGGCCGCCTTTGCGGGCCACATTAGTGGCGGCCGCTTGCGGGGTGGTCACAATGACGGCTCCGTCCAAAGGCAAGGTTTGGACCAAGGACAACTGCGCGTCACCCGTGCCAGGGGGCAGATCGACGATCAGCACCTCGAGTTCGCCCCATTTCACGTTTTGCACGAATTGCTGCACGGTTTTCATGATCATGGGCCCGCGCCAGACCACCGGGGTGTTGTCATCCACCAGAAAGCCCATGCTCATCACCTTGACCCCGTGATGCTCCATCGGAATCAACACCGCTTCCGCGCCGTCACCTTCAAATTCCGGTCGGCCACTCAAGCCCATCATCAAGGGCACGCTGGGGCCATAGATATCGCAGTCCATGAGGCCCACGCGCCCGGGCCTTCCCTGCATTTCCAGCAATTGCGCCGTGGCGCAGGCCAGATTGACCGAGAAAGTGCTCTTGCCGACGCCACCTTTGCCGGAGGCGATGGCCACGGCGTGTTTGATCCCCGCGGGCAACCGGGCTCCTCCACCGGGATTGTTGCCCGTGGGCGCAGCCGGGGTTTTCACCGCCGAGACCGCAATATCAATGATCGTCTCTTTGACCCCGGGCAGGCGGCGCAGGCACTGGTCGACCTCGGCCTTCAATTGCAGGGGCACCTTGGGATCGTTGGTGGTCAGGGCCAGGGCGACCTTGACCGTGCCATCCGCAAATCCAGCCGAACGGATGAGGCCGAAGGATACGATGTCGCGGCTGAAGCCGGGATACTTCACCTGTTTGAGTTGGGTTTTGATGTCTTCTGTGGTCACGTGCGGAAAAGATGGGAACCGGGAGGAAATTAAGTTGTTATGGCTTTCAGGCATGTAAATAGAAATGCCTCGAAGCAATCATCCTAGACCTCACTTTCTCCCATGCAAAATCTTACACGACTTTTTCTTTGTTTATTTTTCGGCCTCTCGGTGGGTTTCGCCCAGCGCAACATCGGCGACGTGATCGTGACCGCCGACATCAAGACCGTCTCGGTGCGGGTGTCCGCCAACGTGCCGGAACTGAACAATCTGGCCCAGTTGGCCTTCAGTGCCCATGGCCGTTACCGGCTGGCGAACAGTGGATTTGGCTATGATATTCGTTTCACCCAGGTCGCGACCAATCAGGTGCAGGTGGATATTGAGCGCAGTGGTGGCGCCAAGGTGCTTTCACAGGTCGTGAGTGGCACGGATGCCCGCAATGCACTGCTGCGGGCGGCGGATGTGGCGGTCGAACAGACGAACGGACTCGGGCTGAAGGGCTTTTTTGCCGCGAAGCTCACCTTCATTGGCGAACGCACCAACAAGAAGGAGGTCTATACCTCCGATCTCTTTTTTGGCGATACCAAGCAAATCACCCGCGACAACACCCAGGCGCTCACCCCACGATGGTCGGCCGACGGCCGCAAAATCATCTACACGAGTTTTTTCCGTTCCGGTTTTCCCGATATTTTTCAGATCGACCTGGGCAGCTACCAACGCACCTCATTTGTCAGCTTCAAGGGCACCAACAGCGGGGCGCGTTTCAGCCCCAACGGGCAGCAGGTCGCGATGGTGTTGAGCGGTGAAGGCAGTGCCGAGATTTATGTCGGCAATGCCCAGGGCAAGCAGATCCGGCGGTTGACCCGAACGGATGCGGTTGAAGCATCCCCGTGTTTTTCTCCTGATGGATCCCGACTGGTCTTCACGTCCGATGCCGCCGGTGGACCACAACTCTACACGATATCCGTGGGCGGAGGCACCATGAGGCGCGTGCCGACCAATATCAGTGGTTACTGTGCCGAGCCCGATTGGAGCCGGGCCAATCCCAACAAGATCGCCTTCACGATCCGCATCGGCAGCGGCTACCAGATTGCGGTTTATGATTTTTCCAAGGGCACCGCGGCGGTGCAGGCGTCCCATGCGCCCTTTGACGGTGTGGAACCCTGCTGGTTGGGCGACGGCCGGCATCTCGTCTACACGGCGCGTGATCAGCGCACGAGCCGCATCTGCATTCTGGATACCGAGACGGGCAAGAGCACCGCCATCAGTCCGGTTAATTTTGGACCGGCCTTTCAGGGCAATGTGTGGCTCCCCTGAGGGCGGCATGGCCAACTGAATGAGCTACTACTACTGATAGGAAACTGGATCGGACGGGAGGGGGATGACCGCGACCTCGTCGCCGCCCGCACCGCCCGCCTGCAATTGCTGTTTCTTTTAGGTTTTGTTTTTACAGGAGGTCGCAGAGAGCGCTGAGTTTCAGGGCAAACCTGCAACTCCAGACTTACCAACTTGACAGCCAAGATACCACTAGCCATTTGGCTAACTTGACTCCTGCCGATGCAGGAGGCCGGCAATCCATCTCTACCCCAGCAATGCACACCCCATTCATGCCCCGCCTCAAATTGCCTTTGTTTTGTTTGGCACTTATTTTCTCCCCGATCGCCTTAAGTGCGCAAACCATCTTGGTCTCCAATCTGGGAGAAGCCTCAAATAGTGGTCCAATTAGCAGCATCAGTCCATCGGAATGGTTCGCGAATTCTTTTACAACCGGAAGCGAACAGGTCACGTTATCAAGCGTCACCTTGGCGCTTCATTCGGGCACGACGGCAACCGGGTTTTCGCTTCAGCTCTACTCTGACAACGCCGGAAATCCCGGCAGCTCGCTGGAAACCTTGGCTGGCACTTCAAGTCCAACCGGCGGCGGTAATTTCACCTACACGTCATCGGGAACGTCACTATTAAATGGCACCACTTATTGGTTGGTCACCTCATCAACCGTTGGGAATGTTAGACCTTATGGCACAGCCTCCCACTCTGAAACGGGCGAGCCTGGGTGGTTGATAGGAGACACCTTTTACTATACCAACAACTCCGGCGCCACTTGGACTGCTGGTGCAATTGGTGCTTTTTTTGATCCGCTACGATTTTCCGTTGCCACGGCAGCAGTTCCGGAGCCCTCCACCTACGCCGTGATTGCCGGTGCCCTGGTGTTTGGCTGCGTGGTGCTTCGCCGACGCCGAACCAAGTTGTCCTGAGGGAATTTATTTCCTGTTTGTTCAAAGCCAGCGCGATTTCCCGCCCGGCTTTTATGTGTGCAGCTGCTGTTTCTCTGAGGTTTTGTTTTTATAGGAGGTCGCCATCGAGCGCATCCGGCTGCCAGCCATCGGCGATGGTATCGGCCAACAGCGACGGCAGACCATGGGGCAAAGGGTGCTGCAGAGTTGGGGTGGAGAGAGGCAGCATGACCGTCGGGGCGGATGCAGGCAACGCCGCTGCGGAAAACCTGACAGAAACAGGGTGCGCGTAACCATTAAAGTGCCAACTAATTTGGTCGAGCCTCGCCCCTATAGTTCAGAAGCCGTGTATCCGGTTATTCGTCCGCGAAAAAGCCGCACCGGATGGGTGCGGCTTGAAATATGAAAAGGAGCTGATTTGTGATCAGGCCAAGGCAGCGGCGTAATTGGCCTCGCCGCCTGCGCGCACACCCCAACAAGGGCGCGACCTACCAGCACCTGAGACGCATCCGACGCGACCTGCGCCGGGAAAACCGCACTATTTCCGGGACCGCGCTGGCCGGTAGACTGAACAAGTATACAAAAATGTGTTACGAATAATTCGCGATTATCCGTTCGATGATTCATTCCAACGACCTTGCGTGCTACGACGAGGCACACATGGCGGCGGAACGGGCCGCGAACTGAACCGTCGCGCCTCACTCCACGTTGATTCCGTCGTCACGCATCTTTACCTGCACCAACGCCGCCTTCAGCAGGTGCGCACCCGCCGTCACCGCCCGCCGCAACCGTGCCAAGCACTCCGGGTCATCTAGCGCGCCCTCGTCGGTATAGCTGAACTCTCCTTCCCTCAGTTCGAAAATACCGTGGAGAAACGCTCCACCCACCTCCTGCAATAATCGCAATGCTTCCTGCGAAAGCGCCGCCTGCGCGTAGGCCGGTCGGTTGCTCTCGATGGTCCACTGGCGATCAGTGGCCGCATCACCCGACCTTATCTCCTGCAGCCCGACGGTGGCGTCCAGACCGCGTGGACGAACCACCAGGTGCCACAGCGAGAGGTCGACCCGTCCCATGGACAAGATGGCGTAGGGGCACGACCACCCTCGGGTGCCGCGGTCACCGCCGCCGATCTGCACCGTCCATCCGTTCCATGTCCCGGTCAGCTCCGGCAGGCGCGGTATTAGCCCGAGAAATCGCGGAGGTTGGATCACGTTCAACCCAAGTCCCACACCGAACGTTTCGATTTGGCGGCGGATCTTTAGCCACCATTCGAATACGCGGTAGAGCGCCAGGCCAACGATCAGGAGGATCCCCCCAAACACCACTTTGAGGATCAGTTCTTCGGTCTCGAAATCTGTGCCCATCTTGAAATGTGTTCAACCAGCTGCGACCTCGGCCACTTCAGTCAACGTCCCTGACCATGTCGGCTGCGAACAACGGACTGAACTTACTAATAGGAAACCGGGATCGGGGGGAGTGGATCATGGGATTCTGGGAAAACTGCGCCGCCTGAAAAGGGGAAAGCCTCAGAGCAGAAGTCGCCGGGCGCGCCTGATCGTTGATCACAGCTGGTTCGGCATAATATGCGAACAAAACCAGCGCCAAAACAGCCACAGCGCCGTGCTGCGCGCAACCTCGGTCTGGCCGCGGAGGCTGATCAAGCATCTGCTGGCGCATGGTGCACAAAATCATCCTCGGGAAACTCCTGCATGCCTTCGCTGGTCCAGAAAACCAGATTGCCTGAGGGTGCGTCCGGTAGCCAGTCGTCGTCGAAGTGGCAGGCTGGTTGCTGTCGTGCTCCGACGTTTTTCCGGTGTCACCCGTCGGTCCGCTCCGGCAATCTCCCCACGAAAAAGCCGCACCGGTATGGTGCGGCTCAGCAAGTTTGACTTGTGGATCTATCAGGCGATCGCGGCGGCGTAGTTGGCCGCAGCGGCGTCCCAATTGACCACGTTCCAGAAGGCGGCGATGTAATCAGGGCGGCGGTTCTGGTAATTGAGGTAGTAGGCATGTTCCCAGACATCGAGGCCGATGACGGGTTTGCCGGCGATCCCGGCCACGGCCTGGCCCATGAGCGGGCTGTCCTGATTGGCAGTCGAACCCACGGCGAGTTTCTTGTCCGCCGTGACATACAACCATGCCCAGCCGGAACCAAAACGGGTTGCGCCGGCCTTGGCGAACGCTTCCTTGAACGCGTCGAAGGAGCCGAAAGTCGCATTGATGGCATCGGCCAGGGCCCCGGTTGGAGCGCCGCCTTTGCCGGGACCGAGTATGGTCCAGAAGAACGAATGGTTGGCATGGCCACCGGCATTGTTGCGCAGACCACCGCGAATCGCGTCCGGCACCTTGGAGAGGTCGGCGATCAGGGCTTCGACGGAAAGGGCGGCGAGATCGGCGTGGTCCTTGAGAAAATTATTGGCGTTGGTGACGTAGGCCTGATGATGCTTGCCGTGATGGATTTCCATCGTGCGGGCATCGATGTGGGGCTCTAGGGCGTTGGCGGCGTAAGCCAGGGGAGGGAGTTCGTAAGCCATAGTCTGATTGAATTTTGAATTTAGTTTAACGGAAGGGACCAATTTACATGGCTGCACGAATTCGTCAACCGCCCGCTGTGTCTTCATCCTCCCGTTTCAGGCGAAAAAAAGCCTGCAACAACTCGCGGCACTCGGATTCCATCACCTCACCACTGCTGATTTCGAGATGGTGATTCACCCGGGGCAGACCGTTCAGGTCGGTGGCTCCGCCCAGGCAGCCCATTTTGGGATCCTTGACCGCATAACATACGCGTTGCAGGCGCGACATGAGGGTGGCCCCGGAACACATCGGGCAGGGTTCCTTGGTCACATAAAGGG